>JAFXXB010000032.1 GCA_017542465.1 Bacilli bacterium
CATTTACTGTAATAGCATTATAATTAGTTGATTCAACGGTACCACCAGTTATATTTAAGTTTGTAGTTGTTACAGCATCGTTTGGAGAAGTTATTGTTCCACCTGAAATATCTATCGATGAACAAGTTATTGCTTTATCGTCAGATGTTATTGTTCCACCAGATACAGTTACTGTTCCACCATTTTTAATACCATAAGTAGTTCCAGCGATTGTTCCAGCAGAGATATTAACATTCATACCTTCAACAGCGGCTCCATCTAACGAATGCACAGTTCCACCTGTTTGAGTTAACGAATTATTATAACCAGTATAAACTGCTGTTCCATTTTCAGTTACAATTTCACCAGATTTTAATGTTACATTTGAATAATATGTAGCATATCCATTTTCTGTTGAAACTGTTCCATTATCAACTTCAAGATCAGAATTATCAACAACACTTCCATTTACACTTGTAATAGATGCATTGTTAGATACTTTTACATATCCGCCATATACAGTTCTGTTTTCACTTGTAAGAGTTCCACCTGTTACATATGTATGTCCATACGAACTATTATAGTTATTACATAAAGTTTTATATTTAGAATTTAATTCTCCACCACTTATATTTAAGTTGCCAGAGTTATTAACTAAACAAGTATCATATTCATTTTCAGTTATTGTTCCACCTGTAATATTTAAAGTTCCAACATTAGTTACTGCAGGCACATAATGATGATTTACACCAGACCATGATTCAGTAGTCCAATGATAAATCTTTAATGTACCGCCAGATATTTGAGCACCATTACCCTCGTTATAGAAACCATATATTGTTCCATCATTAATATTTAAATTAGGTGATGAATTATATAATCCATATTGTTCTTTCGAATCAATTAAAGTTTTATTATCAAAAGTAATTGAACCTGTTCCAGTATTTGTAACAGCATATACATGTTGTCCATGAATTTCAGAATTAACAAATTCCAATGCGCCTTTGTTTTCAATAACATACGAATCTGTTGTTGTAGCAGCATTAATGTTATTTACTTTTAAAGTACCATTATTTTCAATAAGTTTTGAAGTTTTAATAGAAGCCCTATTATTATCACTTGATTTAATTTCAAAATAGCCATCATTAATTATCTTTTCACCAGTCCATACTCTGAAATTTTCAAGATCAAATATAATTCTTGAATTTTCAGGAACATGTACTTGATAAGCTGCTTCGAAATCTCTTATAGCATGTATTTCATATTGATTATCTGTAGCAGAAGTATGTGGGAAAGGTTTCTTAGTTTCAACTACATAATTTACTGCACTTTGAACATTATAGAAAAGAATAGGTTTTGTATTTTCTTTAACTGTTTTAACAACAGCTCTTGTAGCAGTATTAACAAGATAAGCTCTTTCAATTTGATTTCCATCAACAGTTAAGTTATTAATAAATGCATAATAATTATCAGGACAATCATGATAATCACCAATAAATGCAGTATCACCTTCAATATATCCATCATAGAATTTAAAAGCACCAGCAGTATTATCTAATCCTAATTCAATACCCTTTAATGAGATACTGTTTTCAACATCAACTACACCGTCATTAACACCTAGTGCAAAAATACCACGATTTATTACAGCACCTTCAAGTGTGTCTTCTTCATTTTGTTTTTTCTCAACAACTCTACCATTAACCAAAGTAAGGTTAGAGCCAGATGCATTTGTGATTCTTCCTGTAACAGTAAATGCTTCAAGATTAAACACAAATGGAACAGTAGTAGTATTAGTTGGATATTCTTCAGTGTTTCTTAATAAGTGTACTGTATTGTCACCATTCCAATTAACATTATAACTTTTACCATCAGAAGTCCAACTACCATCTGCAGCATCAAAAGCTTTTTGAATAGTTTCAAAATAAGTTCTTTGAATTCGTGCTACATAATCTCCATCTTTCCATTGAGCAACTAATTTAACATTCTCTTCACCAATAGTAAATGTAGTATCAGTCAATACATAAGTTCCTGATTCAGGATATTCAACTACCCATTGAACAAAATTCTTACCTTCATATTCTACTGTAGGTAAAGTAATAGACGAACTATAATAATCTGAATCTTGTAATAAATTATAAGTAATAGCATCTGTTCTATCTTGTCCAGGAAGATGTAGAACACCGCCATTAGGATCAATAATTAATGAATAAGGGCTTTCATGTTCTTTTTCACAATTAAATTCTTGATCATAAGTTATTTCAAGGAATAGATTTAAATGAACATCGTCTGTTGGATATTCATCTTTATCTAAACCTTTTTTATATCTAACTGATACTTTAATTTCTCTACTAGTACCAGCATCTAATCTATCACATCTAGAAGGCTCTTTTCCTGCATCTTCACCAGAAGTGTAATATACCTCAAAATCTAAGTATTTCTTTTGGGCTTCACTTAATTCAATCTTAGATACATTATCTATCATTGCATTAATAGAACCATCGTTTATTACATCAACAGTATATTCATATACTTCACCTGGTTGTAAGTCAACAGTAAATTCAATTCTAGTCTTCTTTTGATCAACAATGATAGCATGTTTTTCTGCATCAACGTTATCATTGAATTGTTCATCATGTACATGGTCAAAATAAATAACCCAAGAATTCTCTTTAATTCTAGTTGTTCCAAGAATAGATAATGTGCTTCTTAGCGCAGCTGTTCCTAAAGTTATAACAAGCAAAAGAAGGATGCTGATAGCACCTATTAAATAGTATTTGTTTTTAGTTATTTTTTGCACAATATTTTTAAGCATACAAAAACACCCATTCTATTACTTTTCCCATTATAATAATATTATACTATTTATAGGTAAAAAATACTATAAAAACAAGGCATTTTTTAAGAAAAAATTATACAATTTTTTAATAAAAATTAATTGTTGAAAAACAAATATTTTTCAACAAAAAAAGAGGAGATTTTCCTCTTATTATTTATACTTGTATTTCATCAAATCTCTTATCTGATATCTTTGTTAATATTAGCCATAATATTGCTGCAACTATAGTAAATATAATTAAGAACAATAATAATATAATGTTATTCGATAAACCTATTACAGCTAGTCCAACTAGTATTCCTACAGACACCATAGCCAAAGCCATACCAGCAAACACAGCAACCATTGAGCTCATACTTTGTTTAACTATTTCAGTATCATTTGTAGCATCCATCTTAGGATATTTTAAGTTAGCCATTATGCCTATTAATTCAGCGATAAATGGTAATAATATAGTAGCATATAAAATACATAAAACACTTATAATATTGAATTTAAAAGCAAATATTACTATAAAATCACCTAATAGCAAACAAGGAATCATTATTACTATAGCAGTAATTACCTTATATAAAACTATCATTGATGATTTAACAGGTAAACTCTTTAATATATTAATAGATTTACCTTCTAATGAAATCATTGAACTTGTAATTGATGTCATGAAAGCCGAGAATGCTAGTAATCCCATTAAAACTACAGGCATATAACCAATTATTACATCAGGTGACAATCCTTCCATTTTTTCAGCTAATCCACCAACAATTGCATCATATTTAAACGCTATAGCAGCGCATGCAGCTACAAACACAAGTAATCCAAAACCTGCATTAACTATAAATACAGGAGTAGATACAAATCTATTAAATTCTTTTTTAACAAAAGATCTTAATCTACTTCTAGTTTGAACAACATATGGTTTATTATTATGTACCACAGATACACTTTTCATTCTTGAATTTAATTCAAAATATACCTTACCAATTATTAATACAGTTATTCCAAATAAAGCTATATGTCCTATGATATATAGAATAAATGTTAATAAATTAAAGTTATTTATTAAAGAAATATATATACCCACAGGTAAATAATAAGATATATATTTATCTATCATAAGTGCATTATCTTTAATTAAATTTAATAGCCCATCATAATTAAAACTAATATATAAAACAACTAATAAAATAGACATAGTTAATATAGTTTGAACAAGGTTTTTACCCTTAAATTTAGATGAAATATAGGTAGTAACAAAACCAAATAAACATGAAATTACTATAGGTACAACAGGTATTAATACTAAAGCAACTATAGATACTAAATAATATAACCACGATTGATTAGTTTGAACACCATATACAATCATAGATGGTGCCATAAACATACCATTAAATAAGAATTCAAAAGCATAAAACTTAAACATTCTAATAAATAAAATAATATTTTTACTTACAGGTAAAGGAAATAATAATTGATCATCCTTACAATTAAATAATAAAGAACTAGCTTTATAGAATCCTTCAAATATAGTTACAAAAGAGAATATAGCACAAAACATCGAAAGAGCTATATATTCAAGATTCATAGGCTTAAATTGTTCCATTAAACCTACAGTATATGCACCCATATATACCATAACAACGCATGCTAACACTAATGGAACCAATAATTTAGTAGTACCTGATGCTTTCTTAGATTGAATCTTAAATAGATTCATATCTTGAGTTAAACATACTCTTAATAATCTTAAAGTCTTACTCATATTATCCCTCTAATTCAAGGAATACTTTTTCTAATGATTTATCCCCTTTAACTTCTTTCATACTACCTGTTTTTACAAGTTTACCCTTCTTAATAATAGCTACTTTTGAACATAATTTTTCAGCAACATCTAATATATGTGTTGAATAGAATACAATCTTTCCCTCTTTAGCCATTTCATTCATAACTTTCTTGAAATCAAATACAGCTTTAGGATCTAAACCCACAAATGGTTCATCCATGATTAATATTTTAGGATCATGAGCTAATGCAGCAATTAAAGCTATTTTTTGTTTCATACCATGTGAGAATGATAATATTTGATCGTTTAATACATTTTCAACTTCAAATAATTCAGCATATTTATGGATATTTTCAGTTCTAGTCTCTTGATCTACATCATACATATCACATATAAAATTAATAAAATCTATAGCTTTCATATTCTCATATAATTCAGGATTATCTGGTACATATGCCATATCCATCTTACATGCTATAGGATCATCTTTAATAGATTTACCATTTATTAAGATTTCTCCTTCATTAAAATCATGAATACCTACAATTGCCTTGATTAATGTTGTTTTACCAGCTCCATTATGGCCGATAAATGCAAATATTTCACCATCACCAACAGTAAAAGATACATTATCAACTGCTGTTTTATCTCCATATTTCTTAGTTACATTTTTTATTTTTATCATATAAATCATCCCTTTAATATAATTAGTATATCATAATAACAAAACCTTGTATTCATTACAAGGCTATTTCTTTTTTACTAATCTTTTATTAAGCAAGTATTCTTCTATAGTAATCTGATGAAATTCTTCCATAAATAATTTATGTACTTCACTAAAGAATACATATAATCTATCTTTAGTATCTAAATCATTACAGTCTATCTTACTTCTTAAGTCAAATCCTATATTTTTAATAAATACACTAAATCTTTCCATTGAATTATCATTTTCCAATTTATTTATAAATTTAATAGTTATTATATCGTTATCTATAGAGATAGTCATATATTTTTCCATATCTTCATATGTATCATCATCATCTATTATTAATTCTTTATCACCATTCAATAAATGAAGTAATGGTATATATAATGGATGCTCATAATCAAATTCAAATGATACTTCATGCATATTTTTAAATTCGTCAAAATCAGTATTAACCCAACCATTAAATCCATAATCATCCCAACGAGATAATCTAAAAGCTTTTTGTACATTATTTTCTTCTATTATACCTTCACGAATTGTAATAATTGGAACATATCCATCATGAATGCTATAATCTAGTATTCTATTATCATTTACTTCTATTCTTTTATTTATGTTGTCCATATTATCACCTGTGATATATTATTATAAAATAAAAACTCGTATAATACGAGTTTTATTTATTTCTATTTTGTCTATATCTCTCTTGAGGATCTAATATAGCTTTTCTTAATCTTATAACTGCAGGTGTTACTTCAACATATTCATCATCTGCAATAAACTCTAAAGCTTCCTCTAAAGAGAATGTCTTATAAGGAACCAATGCAATAGCTTCATCTGAACCAGATGCTCTTGTATTAGTTAATTGTTTATTCTTACATGGATTAACATCTAAATCATTATCTCTATTATGAATACCTACAATCATACCAACATATACATCAGTTGCTGGTCCAACAATTAATTGACCTCTATCTTGTAAGTTAAATAATGAGAATCCTAATGTTTTACCTTGTTCCATAGAAACAAGTACGCCATTTTTTCTAGTTTGTAATTCACCAGCATATGCTTTATATTCATCAAATGATCTTACCATGATACCTTCACCACGTGTATTTGTGATAAATGATGATCTATAACCTATTAATCCTCTAGTAGGAGCTGAGAATTCTAAGTGATTATAACCGTCTTCAGTAGTAGTCATACCCATTAAGATACCTTTTCTTTCTTGGATATCAGCTATAACTGTTGATGCATAATCAGAAGGAACATTAATTAAAACTTTTTCATATGGTTCTAACTTTTGTCCATTTTCTTCTTTAAATAATACTTGAGGTTTAGATACACATAATTCATATCCTTCTCTTCTCATATTTTCAAGTAAGATAGATAAGTGTAATTCACCTCTACCAGATACTTTATAACCATCAGATGAAGGTAATTCTTCAACTTTTAAACCTACATTAGTTTCTAATTCTTTTTCTAATCTTTCTTTAATATGTCTTGTAGTTAAGAATTTACCAGATTGTCCTACAAATGGTCCATTATTAACCAGGAAATTCATTGATAATGTTGGTTCTTCAATATGTATAGGTGGAAGTGGATTAGGTTTACCTTGTTCACATACTGTATCACCTATAGATATAGTAGAACATCCAGCTACAGTAACAATATCACCATAGAAAGCTTCTTGTTTTTCTACTCTATTTAAACCTTCATTAACAAATAATTTAGTTACCTTAAATGTAGATTCTTTACCTGAGTTATCAACCAAAGTAACTAATTCACCTGATTTAATCTTACCTTTAGTAATTCTTCCAATACCTAATCTACCAATATATTCATCATATGCTAAAGTAGATATTTGTAATTGTAAGTCATCAGATTCACTACCTTGATAAGGTTCTACTTCATTAATAATAGTGTCTAATAATGGAGAAATATCACCATTAGATAAATCATTCATATCTAAAGATGCTACTCCATCTCTTGCAATACCATATAATGTAGTGAAATCTAATTGTTCATCTGTTGCATTTAATTCAACAAATAAATCAAATACTTCATCTATTACTTCAATTGGTCTTGCATCTTTCTTATCAATCTTATTAATAAATAATATAGGTTTTAAATTTTGTTCTAATGCTTTTGATAATACGAATCTAGTTTGAGGCATAACTCCTTCAGCTGAGTCAACAATTAAGATAACTGTATCTACAGTTCTAATAATTCTTTCAACTTCTGATGAGAAATCAGCATGTCCTGGAGTATCTACAATATTAATCTTATAATCCTTATACTTAATAGCACAGTTCTTAGAGTATATTGTAATACCTCTTTCTCTTTCGATATTATCAGAGTCCATTACTTGATCAACTAGTTCATCATGCTCATTAAAAACACCATTTTGTCTTAATAAAGCATCAACAAGTGTAGACTTACCAGCATCTACGTGTGCAACAACTGCAACATTAATGATTTTATCCATAAAAATCCCTTTTCTTTCGCAACTACTAAATAATACAACTTTTTATCCATTTTTGCAAGAAATTATGTAGTTTGAAAGAAAAATAATGTATAATGAATTAAGGTGGATATAATGAAGAAAATATTAAAAGTATTATCAAATTCAAAATTATATGTACTTACTTTTATTACTTCCTTAGTTACTATATCAATAATATTCATGTTGAATAAGGTAACACCATTTGGAGGTAAATCTTTATTATGTGTTGATTTTTACCATCAATATGGCCCTATGTTAGGTGAATTATATGATAGATTACATGGATCTGGAGGATTCCTATATTCCTTCTCTATGGGATTAGGTTTACCATTCTTTAGAAACTTTTTAAACTATTTATCATCACCATTTAATCTATTAATGCTATTCTTCTCAAGAAATAATTTAGTAACATCTTATACATTTATAATTGGATTAAAAGCTGTTATTGCATCATGTACTTTTGTTTATTACATATCAAAAAAGGTTAATAATAAAGAATTATATCTTATACCTTTAGGTTTATTATATGCATTCTCAGCTTATTATGCTGCTTATTATTGGAATATTATGTGGTTAGATGGAATTGTATTCTTACCACTTATAACATTAGGAATAGAAAAACTTGTTAAAGAAGGTAAATGGAAATTCTATACTATATCATTAGCTATAATGTTAATATCTAATTATTTTATAGGATATATGATATGTTGTTATTCTGTATTATATTTCATTATCTTTAGTGCTCATGAATTCACATATCAAAAAGGACAAATAAAAAAGAGTGTTTTAAAATTGTTGAAAAACATATGGTTATTCACACTTGGATCTCTATGTGCTGGTATGATAGCTGCAATATTCCTAATTCCTTTATACTATGCAATAAAATCAATATCAGCAACAGGTGGAACAATGCCTAAAACACAATATTACTTATTTACTATTGAAGATTTCCTAAAGTTCCATTTAACTGGAGCTCCAACAACAACATTTGCATCAGATAAGATTACTGCTCCTAATATATCAACAGGTATATTATCTATAGCATTATTCTTCTTATTCTTGGTTAATCAAAAAATACCAATGAAAACTAAGATATGTTATACAGCTTTATTAGGATTCTTTATAATTGCTTTCTTTAATCCTCAGTTGGATTATATACTACAAGCATTCCATGTTCCTAATGATTTACCATATAGATATTCATTTATATATACTTTTGTTTTCATGACTATATGTTCTTACAGTATTATTAATATAAATAAGAATCCATTCATTATTAATCTAATAGTATTCTTATTTATTGAAGCCTTATTATTTGGATTAACTAAAAATGAATGGCAAGGTATGAATAATAATATGATTTATATTAATATGATATTAATATTATTACATTTTATATTCTATACCGGATCAAAGTATATGAAAGAATTAAAAGTCTTATTCTATCTGGCTATCAGTGCTGCAGTTATGATGGATGTAATAGTATCAATTAATTATAACTGGAATATTACACAAGAACTATCTAACTTCTATAAAGATTATGATAAAACAGAAGAATTATTAAATTATGTTAAAAACTATGATGATGGTAAATTCTATAGAATAGAAAATACCGAAATGATGACCTTAAATGATGGTTCATGGTACAACTACAATGGCATGACTACATTCTCATCAATGGCATATGAAGATATGGCTAAACTACAACATTACTTAGGTATGCCTGGTAATGAAATTAATTCATACTATTACGTTCAACAAACACCAGTATATGATTTAATGTTTGATATTAAATACTTTATAGGTATTACGAATGATAATGTAAGATATAAAGAAATTAAAACAATAGATGAAACAGCTAACCAATTCAAATACAATGTTGGATTAGGATATGGAGTAAATGATGAATTAAAGAATTGGAATTATAAAGATCTTAATCCACTAGTGATTCAAAACGAATACATTGAAAAAGCAACAGGAGTTAAAGATACATTTATACTTCATACTCCAGATAGTAACTATAAACTTTATGATGATGAATATGGTTCAGTTATAAAATATACATATGAAAATGTTAAAGATAATTTATATATATATAATAGTAGTTCAAATATAGATTTCATACTTGTAGGAGATACATTATATTATAATAATGAAGAATATCAATATTATGTTAGTGAATTAAATTTAGAATACAGTGCTTTAGATGATTATAGTGAAGAAAAGATAATTAATGTTCACACTAACGCGAAATACGTTGATGTAATTGTTGGTTATAATAATTCAACATTCAGTCCATTCTTCAATATATATGAAATTGATCAAGATAAATTTAAAGAAGCATATAATATATTAAATAAGAATAAACTAGATATTACTAATTTTAAAGAAGATAAAATAGAAGCAAATATCACAACTGATAAAAATTACGTTTATACTTCTATTCCTTATGATGAAGGATGGAAAGTATATGTTGATGATAAAGAAGTAGAAACGCATAAATTAGCTAATACATTATTAACATTTAACGTAGAACCTGGAACACATAAAGTTAAGTTTATCTATAGACCTAAAGGTATGAAAACAGGTATATTATTATCAGCAATAGGTATATGTTTATTATTTATAGATAACATTTTTAAATTAATAATTAAACAAATAAAAAAGAAACATAAATAATATGTTTCTTTTATTTTGTAAATAACTTACTAACATTCTTTTTAGGTACCATTAATCTAATTGATTGGGTATTTCTTATATCATATGTATATGTATTAATTTCTAGTTTTTCTCCATCAATACACCAATTCTTTTTTAATCTTTCTTTAAACTTTAATTTTATATTATTAGTTCTAAAAGATATTACATCTTGTACATTTTTAGGTCCACTGAAAGCAGATAGACCTAAAGCTCTTAATATATCCAATCTCTTTTTAGCTGTAACAATATATACTTCAAATAAATCATCATCTAATTTAACATTCTTAAAGAATGAATTCATTCCAGCTATTCTTGTGGCATTACAGATCATCATCATTGATGCATCAATCTTATGTGATTCACCATCTACAGTATAAGTTATTTCATAAGATTTTGTTTGAGTGAAGAAGTCTTTTATTCCACTCATAACATATGCTAAATAACCATATTTTTTCTTATTTTCTCTAGTAGTATCATAAGCAATACTTAAGAACTTACCAAATCCGCCAACATATACAAAAGGCCTTTTATTTATTGTTGGTATATCAATAGTTTTAATTTCACCTTTTAAACAAGCATCTATATTTTTATCAGTATTATCAGTATAACCAAACATTCTACCAATATCATTTGTAGTACCTATAGGTACATGAGCAAGTAATAATTGATTCTTTCTTAAAGAATTACCATATACTATCTCATTAAAAGTTCCATCTCCACCCATAGACATAACCAAATCAACATAACCAATATGTTGAACTATTTCCTTAGCATGTCCTTTGTATTGAGTAGCTATAAATTGTACGTTATAATCATGTTTTTCTATTAAAGCTTTATAACGAGGTATTAATTTTTTCTTGATTGTGTGCCCAGATGTAGGGTTATATATAACAATACACTTTTTCACCTTTAATACCTCCTAACACTCCTATATTATAAAAGTATTTCACTTAAATATCAATGAAAAATTATATATGGTATAATATAAATATAATCAGGAGGGCAACATGGAAGACTATTATTCAGAAAACTTAAAGGATCAACTTTTTTTATACAAATTTAATCCAGAAAAAAGAGATGAATTATACGATGTAATAATGCTTCGTAATAAGAATAAATTATTTAGAAGTATGTTAGAGATGTTTGAAGAGGATGTAGATAATTTTAAGTATGATTCAAACACTAATATCCTATATATATTTGCTTTATTAGATTTAATACCAGATGTAATAGGTAATAATAAATATCTGCAACAAACTTGCTCATATAAGTTCACTGAAATACATGGAAAACTAAAGGATATAATACATTCTAAACCTGAAAACTTAAATAAAGAGGAAACAGGAAACTATAAAACTATAAAGAATATTCTTTCAAAACTTGAAAATACAATTATTAAACTTGAATGGGATATACCTCAAGATTATGATCCAAATAAAGAAGAATTTATATCTTATATTATCTTTAATAGTAAAAACTTAAATATATTAGAGAATTCAGTTAAACAATTCCCGCATATAGTTAATACTAGAGATGAGCAAGAAACACCTTTATTATTCAAAGTGTTAGATAAATATATAGAATCATTAAATATATATGCCTCTAATCCTAATCTAGGTCCTATAGATGATTTAATATATTATAAGAAAGTAATTAAGATATTATTATCATCAGAAAAACTATCTATAAATGATGAAGATAAGAAAAACATATTAATTAAACTACAAAACGAATTAAAAAACTTTAAGTATGATGTTACAAGACAAAAAGAAAAATATACATACTTTATTAATTCAGTATTAATGATGATATTAGGTGAAGAAGAAACTAACACTATATCAAATTTAAATTATGAATATGAAGTGCATGAGGATTTTAAAGCAACTCATAATCTAGAAGCCAAAAGAATATATATATTAAACAAAAATATTGTACAACCAAAACAAAAAAGACATATTTATTCATTTGATGGCGAAGATGCAAAAGAATTAGATGATGCTTTATCAATCATACATGAGGATGGTATATATCATTTAGGTGTGCATATAGCTAATCCATATAAATATATTGGTAATAAATCTATTTTATATGATGAAGCAAGAAAAAGAACAAGATCATTATACTTTAATAATGATTGTATTCCTATGTATCCTATAAATCTATCTGGAGATTTAATGAGTTTAAATGAAGGAGAAACAAGATATGCCATGAACCATCTATTTGATATAGATGATAGAACAGGTGAATTAATTAGTTATAAGATTACTGATGATCCTATTAAAGTAACAAAGAATTGTACTTATAAACAATTTAATGAAGATATTCAAAAAGGATCAGATGATGAAGATTATTACGAAACATTATTGGAGTTGTGTGATGTAGCTCCTATATTAGGAAGAGTATATGATGAAGAAACAACATATAAAGAATTCCATAATGATAATGCTAAAACACTTTCTACATCAGTTGTTGAAAAATGTATGATTTATACAAACTATCAATTAGCTAAGTTATTCTCAGATAAAGGATTACCATACATCTATAGATGTCATATGATAGATCCTGAAACAACAAAAAAGATTGAAGATATGACAGAAAGAATGAGATTAAGAGATCCTAATAATCAAAATAAAGAATATATTAAGAATTTAGAATTAATTAAAGGTATATTCCCAAGAGCATATTATACAAATAAGAATGTAGGACATATGGGACTTGGAACAACATACTATTCACATGTTACTTCTCCATTAAGAAGATATGCGGATAATATTGCTTCTGAATGTATATATAAGTTTATATTAGGAGAATATACAGAAGATGATATAAAAGCCTATAATGAATATATTCAAATGATATCTGAGGAAATAAATGCTAAAAGAAGAACTTTAGATTCATATGAAATTGAAAGAATGCATATAAAATAAAAAACTAGTCATAAGACTAGTTTTATTTATTAATTGGAGGAGCCAGCAGGATTCGAACCAGCGCTCGGGGAGTTGCAGTCCCATGCCTTACCACTTGGCTATGGCTCCATTACAAAAAAGATTATACCATAACAGATATAATCTTTTCAACATTAAATTTTATCCTTTAAGTTGTACTATATAAGTGTTATTTCTGAATTTAAAGAATAACTTAATAGCACTAGCATCCAATATCTTTCTATCAACAAGGAAGAAAGCTTTATCTTCAACATTACTATTTGGTACAATTGTTACCTTATCAGTATATATTCTACCATTCAATACATATTCTACATATGCATAATTACTTAATATTTTATTATAGGTATTAAATGTTTGTACAAACTTAGCATCATCATATTTATTTGCATTATAACCAACAACCAACATAGTCATTTTATTATAATTATTGGCTGTAATTAATGTATTGTACTTTTGACATTTTAAATCTCTACCACATACAACATATTTATCTAAATAGTTTTCTTGTATTGAATAATCATTAATTGTAATATCAAATTGATTTTCATTATTAACATTTGTACTAATAATTTCATTGATATTAACATCAATATTCTTATCTTCAACATCAACATTAATAGGATTAATATTAAATTTAATAAAATTAGATATTATATTCTTTGATTGAGATGTAATACCATATTCAATTTCCAGTATAAAATTACTTAGATCTGTAGATTTAGGTATTTCAAATATAACTAATCTTTCAACTGCTTCTTGAGGATGAAGGACTGAATCCTTCTCATATCCAACACCCATATCATAGAATTTTGAATTATATGTTAATGTTGGAGAATATCTTATTTGATTATCTGCTAAGAAGATAGTATCAATATCTAATTTCTTTTCATTTTGAGTAGTGTTATTAAATAACATATTAATAACTACAAATTTTGATCCATCTTTAATAGTTTCACCATTATAATCTTCTTCAGTTACATAAGCTTTATTAACCGCATAATCAATACCATTAATTGAGGTAACTTGTTGAGCTTGAACCTTCTTCATAAATTGAAGATAATATCTGACTCCAAAATAACCTAAAGCTAAAGCACCAATTACTATTAAAGCCATTAAGGCTAATCTATTCTCTAATATATAATACTTCATTTCTCTAAATGATCTTCTGATAAATCTCATATACTTATAGTTATTTTGACCTACCATTACTTCGAACTCTTCTGAGTCTTTATCAACAATCTTTAATTCTTCAATATCTTTAGAGAAGTTAAATTGTTTAAGGTTAAATCCAATACCACGAATAAGAGTTATAACTATAAATATATATCCTGGAATTCTTACAATAAATAAGAAATCTCTCATAAGAGTTAAAGTATCAGGTTCAATACTAGAAGTAATTAATTTATTTAAGTTAATATAAAAATATATATAAGCAACAGTAGTTACCACTATATATATAATTAACCATAAATATGAAGCAGAAGGCTTATTCTTGATTCTTAATAACCAATATAAAGCTCCACCAAGAAACAAGGCAACAGCTATAAATAAGAATACAGTCATATTCATGTATACATCTGCACCAGAATATGTATATGTTCTAGAATTAATAAGAGTTTTAACAAGTGATGCAATACCAGCAAAGTTGTATTCTATAAATAATAAACATCCGAGTATGACTAAGTGAATAATCTTAAAGTACTTAATCATTAAGGCATAAGGTTTTCTTAATATCACTTTAATCAACTCCTATTCTACAATTAATTATAGCATAAAAAAAAGATAAAATATATTACTATATCTTATCTTGAAAATACAAATATTTTATTCATGTAATTAAAGTTCCATTCAAATGATTCAGCTATTTTTGTTTCACCTTTGCTAGGATTATAATTGTATAATGAAGTTCCACTTATATAATATACATCATCATTTGATTTATAGATTATATCTTTAATATCATGATTACTTATTCTTACATATTTATCTGACTTATAATATCTATAATAAATCTTATTATTAAATACTAAATAGTTGTATAAATTATCATAGCTAAATAATATTTTATTGTATATCAATTTGTTTTTATTGATAGTAGTTCTTTTCTTATCATAGAATATGACCATTTCTTTACTTGTTGCAACCTTAATCTTTTTTCTCTTAATATTCATTCTATATTCTACTTTATTAGACACATCAAATAAATATAAATCTTCTCCAATATTACCTAAGAAATATGAATCATAAGATATATCAACATTTAATCTCCATTCTTCAATAGTATGTTTATCATTATTATAAATATACATCTTATTAAATGAATGTTCTTGATCATAATTAGGAGTAATAATATACTCATTAAATTGATATGCTAGGTCATTAGAATATGACTCTTTAGATAAGAAATTGTAATCTTTATTATTATTCTTATCAGTATAACCATATCCATTCCATACCAAATATGAATAATCATAGTTATATATTTTAAATTGTTCATCAGATTTATTATTATCATCACTTTCAATTAAATTATGATCATAATAATCTTTACCGTTTGAACATATAGAGTTTGTTGTAATATTACCTACTTTAATAGCTAAGCATTTATAATCATCATTTGTAGCATCTGTTATAAATTCAGTTATTAATTTTCTTTTTCTACTATATTTATGATTAATAGCATAATCATAAGTATAATCATCTTTAGATACATTAAATGTATACATGTTATCATCTTTATAATAAGATTCAATAACATGATATTCATTTAAATCGTACTCTAATTTGTATTCTACTTCTTTATTAAAGAATCCTAAGAATAATACAATTAAGACAATAAGTACTATTAAAAAAATAATTAATTTAAAATTATCTTTTATAAACTTCATACTAATCTTCTTCTCTATCAGGATATCTCTTCTTCATTTCTTGCATGAATGTTGTAATAATTGTTTCTATCTCTGGCATAGCTTTTTTAGATAGATCTGATATCCATACAGTTTCTTTAATTGTATCAATACCAATTGTTCCCCATATAATACCAGATTTGACAGTACAATCGTTATACATATCTGGAGTAATTGAAACAAACTTATAACCTGGCCAAATAAAATTTTGACCTACAATTAATCTCTCAGATGTAACAGCTACAACACCTGTTTCAATTATATTTAATGGACTATCATTTAATTGTCCACAGAAAGCATATAATAATTCTTCATTAGGATTTAAATGCTTATCAATAACAGCACAATGTTTTTTTAGTCTCCAAGAAACTGTTCCTGGAAATTTTTGTTTAAATGCTTTTACTTTATCATAAGTTCTCATATTATCCCTCCATGATTTCTTTTAATTTTTCTACATATGTAGCATAATCATAATATCCTTTAATACAACCTATTACTTTACCTTTTTTACTTACAATAGTCATTGGTTTTGCATATCCTTCAGACATTGTTTGTTCCTTTTCCATTGAATTACATTTAGCAGGAACTGTAATCTTCATATCCATTAATGAATTATATTCAGTTTCACTCATCTCTTTTGTATCAAAATAGTATATATCATATACTTTGTTTTTAACTACATTATTTATAACGTTTTGTAATCTCTCACAATAACTACAAGTATAATCACCAAATACTGCAATTGTAGTATTTTTAGAATTAAACAATTGATTATAATCATTAACACTTGTTACATTATATACTCTTTCAGCTTTAGGTAAATATCCATATAAATACTTCTTTAAATATTCATCTTTATCTTTAGTATTATCTATATAACCTAAATAACTCTTGCTATCAAATAATAAATATATATTACCTTCAACATTTTCCGCATTTTCTTTTGATTTAATATAGTTTATTACTTCTTCATTACTATCAGTCAATTGATATATTTTAATATCATTTTCATCTCTTATACTCTTTAACTTTTTCTTTTCTTCTTTAGTTAAATCACCCGAGAAAAATAAAGTATAGTTATTTTCATTTATAATTGAATCAATATCTGCGATTCTTGCTTTCTTTATACTTAATGATCTAATAAACACAAACATTAAGATAACTACAATAATAACACCAATCACAATATATATTTGTTTGTTCTTTCCCATATTTTCCTCCTATTAATATTGTACAATATATATCTAAAAATATCAAAAAAATCAGTAGATTACACTGATTTCTTATTTTCTAAATATTCTTTTATTATTCTTATCTTTTCTTTATCTTTGTCTCTATTATTAGTAATCATCCATTCAAGATTAATTTCTAACTTTTCTACGGGATAATCATCAACTATTTCTATATTATCTTTATTAAAGTTCTTACAATTAACATCTATATTATCAGATAATTCATATACATAGTCATATCTATCTGATTGTCTCATGTGATATTTATCCATCAATTTATCAAATAGTTCTTTAGATACTCTAATATCAACATCATTACAAGAATCAGTTAAACCATGCATTAATAATGATCCACTTGCAATAATACAATATTCATGCTTATCTAATTTTAAATTATCAACAATTCTTAAGTATTCTTCTTTGTTCACATTACTTCCTACTTTACTATATTTTTCTTCTTTGTATTTTTTATCCACATATATAATCCATAGAAATTAATAACCATAAATCCAATAGATACAAGTAACATCATAATTGAATTAGGTGTTCCTTGAACAGTATTAATAATCCATATTATTAGATCTATTGTATTATTAAATAACCATATCATCCAAGCTTCTCTATATCTAAAGTTCATTAATATAACAGCACATAAATTAATAATATTACTACTTGAATCTAAAAAGGCTAGACGCTGTCCTGGTATTAAACTTAATAAATAACCAAATATAAATGATCCTACTATACATGAAATAATAATTATAACAGCCTTTTTAAAAGTAAATGCTTTAGCTTCAACTTCATCATCATTCATATGTTTCTTCCAACTAATATATCCCATTATTTGAGAAGGAAAATATACAAGTATAGATAATCCTGCTAATCCATATAATCCATTTACAAATGATACATAAGCAACAAATAGACAATATATTGCTCCAAATACATAGTTTATTATTCTTCCATTACTAGCATAATATGAATTTAATAATCCTGTAGCTAATATAATTGTTCCTATAATATAATCATTTGATATAATTCCACATGTTATGGAAAAAATAACTATAACAATAGTATATATTACATCCTTAAGTTTCATTATTATCACATCCATTTTAATTATATCAAAAAAGAACCATTATTGGTTCTTAAAAATCTCAATGGTGGAGCCGAGGAGAGTTGAACTCCTGTCCAAACTACTCTTATATACAGCATCTACAGGTTTATTTAGATCAAAATTTCATAAACACTAGGAATCTAACAACCATATGTTTACTATCCTAATAAGTATTCATTCATATTATCTAGGAAAATAATATAAATATATTCTATATATATGAACCTTTTAATAAACTATAGAAAATCTATTAATCGGTGCCTCATTGCCAATCTTAGGCAAAAGCTAAGGCAGTATTATAATTATTGTTGTCAGTTATATTTAACTGTGTTGGAAGATTAGGTCTTACCTTACCACCTGCAACCATATCAAGACTGTAATCTGTCGAAACCAGAAAACGGCCCCATATAAATAGATGTGATATAAATATACCACATCTATACTATATATTCAAATTAATTATTAGAAACATCAATGATTAATTCACCATCTTTTGTATATAAGTATTTTTCTCTAGCATACTTAGCTACATATTCAGGATCTTGAAGTTTATTTACTTCATCATTAAGTTCATCTTCTTTATTCATTAATTGATTATATTGTTGTTCTAATTCTATCTTTTTATTCTTATTAGAGATTATTGTTTTCCAACTATTAAAACATGTAAACCCAACAAAGCCTACAATTAAACCTAATATCACGAAATAAATTGTCATTCTCAAATGATATCTCTTCATAATAATCTCCTATACTAATTATAAACTAAAATGTAAATCGATATTGCATTTACACAGTAATTTATATCTAGTTTACGTGAGATTTTACGCAAAATAAAAGAACCATTTAGGTTCTATTATTCTTCATCATCTGTTTCTTCTTCTGTGTCAGCTTTAGCTAAAGCTTCTTCATAAACAGGATAAATTGCATCTTCAAAAATCTTTCTTGCATCAGCACTTATAGGATGAGCTATATCTCTATGTTCTCCTGGTGCAATTTGTTTAGAAGGCATAGCTAAGAATAAACCATTACTTCCTTCTAAGATTCTTATATCATGTACTACAAACAAACCATCTATAGTAACAGTGACATAAGCTCTCATTTTTGAATTGTCGCGCTTAACGATATGAACATCTACATCTGTAATCTTCATCATGTCACCTCTCCACTATTCTATTATCATTATATAACAAATATATGTTAAAAATCAATAAATATTATTTTTGAGAAGCAACTATATCTACAAATACTTCATAAGGAATATCTTCAGCTCTATTATTTAAATCGTAATTATATTTATTTAATATCTTATTAATATAATCTAAATCATAATTCTTTAAGTTATTTCTAATATTCTTTCTCTTAAATTGAAAAGCATCTCTTACTAGCTTTTTATATAACTTAACATCAATATCTTTCTTATCTTCCTTATTGGTAAAACTTAATATACATGAATCTACCTTAGGTTTAGGGTTAAACTTTTCTTTAGGAACGATAAATTCTTGTTTAATATCATAAAAATAATTCATTAATACAGTAATAGATCCATATTCTCTATTTCTTGGTTTAGCTATTAATCTATCACCAAATTCCTTTTGAACCATGAATACATTCTTATAAGAATCAATTTCATCATCTATTAATTTCATCATTATTGGTGTGGTTATATAGTATGGTAGGTTACCTACAACAAATAATCTATTATATTTAATATCTTTGATATCTTTCTTAATATCTCTTTTTAGGAAATCATCATATATAATTTTAAACTTACTTGATGAATATCTAGATAAATACTCATCTAACTCTGTATCAATCTCATAAGCTAAATAATATGAATTTAATTGAGTTAGTTTAGATGTTAAAGCACCAGCACCTGGGCCTATTTCAATTATTAAATCATCTTCTTTAGCATCAATAAGTAAACTTATCTTATTAATAAGTGCCTTATCACTTATGAAGTTTTGACCATATTTTTTCTTAAAATTGAAGTTCATATAACCACCTACTTAATTATATCAAATAAAAACAGGTAAATATACCTGTTATCTAGACCATCCAAATCTTAATACATCATATGTAATTTTATGTCTTCCAACATGTTGAGATGCATAAGCTTCACTTGGTGATAATAAATCAATATCTGTTCCTAAAACACCTCTATCTAAAACGATAGCTGTCATCTTAGTTCCATGATTATCCCAAGTAATAATTGATCCACATTTTAAGTTTTTAGATGATGCAACTATATTAACTGTTCCATATGTTGGATCGTTATAAGTTGTAGTACCATCTCTTACATCTTGACCAGTACATCCAAGTCTTCCTGAACATAAAGCACAGTCAGCACCATATCCAGTTAAGTCTCCAGTGAATCTATCTAGTGGATACCAAGCATCTGTATAATGTATTTCATCATATTTTGTAGCCATAGCAGTTAAGTCTAATGTCTTATTCATTGAATCATTAGTTATCTTACCATTAACAGTATAAGTATTAACCTTTGTCATACAAAATACTAAAGCAAGTAATAATAAAATCTTAGTTGCTTTAAATATGTTGTTAAATACTCTTTTCATTATCCTCACCTTAAATTGATTATATCATAAAGGTGTCAAATAGAAAATATTTTTGTTGCATTTTGAGAAGTTTTTTGTTCTACTTCTTCAATACTTACTCCTTTTAAATTAGCTAAGAATTTAGCAACCTCATAAACATGCGAAGAATCGTTACTTTCACCTCTATAAGGTTCTGGAGTAAGAAATGGAGAATCTGTTTCTAATAATAAATTTTCTAGTGGAACATCTTTAATTACATCCTTTAAATTAGCATTTTTGAATGTAATTACTCCTCCAATTCCTAAATAATAACCCTTTTTAGTGTAAATCTCTGCAGTTTCTTTTGACCCAGAGAAACAATGAATATCAACAGTTAATTTATACTTATCTAATATATCTATTGTATCCTTTGTTGCTTCTCTTGAATGAACTACTACAGGTTTATTATATTGTTCAGCTATTTTTAATTGTTCTTCAAATAATTCTTTTTGTTTTTCTTTATTATCTTTAGTCCAATAATAATCTAATCCTATCTCTCCAATACCTACAAATTTAGGATTATCTTTATTATCTTCTATTATTTGTTTTAATTCATCTATACTATCATCTACATTTTCAGGATGAATACCCAAACAAAAATAATAATTATCATAATCCTTAGCATGTTCTATTACTTCATAACAAGTCTTAATATTATCTGCAGCTACAATAACCTTATCTATACCTTTAGATTTAGCTTTATCTAATATTCCTTGTATATCATCATAATATTCGTTAAATAAATGTGCATGTGTATCTACTAACATATTATACCTCCTAATAAAAAAAACTATCAATATGATAGGTACTGTGGTAGGCAGGATTTCAACCTGCATCTCTTTGAATTATCAAAGTGTTTTCACTCTTAAACTACTTCCCCACAAAAAGAATTCTATCATATATTATTTTTTATATCAAATTAGTTATTCTATATCATATTTATTATCTCATCTAATAACTTAACTTCATAATAAATAAAGTGTTTATCTAAGTTAATTGTAGGTAAAGATATATATATTCTCTTATTTTGATATTTTAATCTAAATTTAGGATTAATATTATATGTAATTAAGAATAACTTCTCACCATCTACTTTATCTGATATTTCTTGTGGTATTTCAATAGTGATTTCATTTTCTCTTCTATCTACTCTAGTTATAAGTAGTTTATTAGCTAGTTTTTCAAACCACTCTTCATACATATATACTTCCATATCAGAATTAATCTTACCAAATCTATCTTCTATTTGCTCTCTAATACTATTTAATGTATCTTCATCTTTAATTTCATTTATCATCTTATGTATCTCAATCTTAACTGATTCATCAGATACATATTCATCAGATATATGGTTAGATACTTCAATTAATGGATTACTTTGTTCATCTTCAGCATCTATTTCTTCACCATTTAGTTTCTTTATTTCTTCATTTACCATTTGAGTATATAATTCAATACCTACTGAATCTATAAATCCTGCTTGTTCAGAACCTAATATATCTCCAGCACCTCTTATTGATAAATCTCTCATAGCTATCTTATAACCAGATCCTAATTCAGTAAAATCTTTAATAGATTGTAATCTCTTAATAGCTGTATCAGTTAATACTTTAGCTGGTTTATACATAAGATATGCATAGGCTATCTTATCAGCACGACCAACTCTACCTCTTAACTGATATAATTGAGCTAACCCAAATTGGTCAGCATCTATTACTATTAATGTATTAACATTAGGTATATCTATACCTGTTTCAATTATAGTTGTACAAATAAGAACATTAAACTTATTATCTACAAAGTCAGTTACGACGTTTTCAAGTTCTTGTTTATCCATCTTACCATGAGCTATAGCAATACTAGCTTCAGGTATTAATAATTGAATTCTAGTTTTAAAGTCTTCTATATCTTGTACTCTATTGTATAGAATAAATACTTGTCCTTCTCTAGATAATTCTTTATACACTGCATCTTTAATTAATACATCGTTTTCTTCCAACACATATGTTTGAACAGGATATCTATTAACAGGTGCAGTATCTATAATAGATAAATCTCTTAAACCAGACATAGCCATCTTTAATGTTCTTGGTATTGGAGTTGCAGATAAAGTTAATACATTAACATCATTCTTTATCTCTTTTATTTCTTCTTTTTGAGCTACTCCAAATCTTTGTTCCTCATCTATAATTAATAAACCTAGATTCTTATATTCTAACTTTTTATTGAATAATTTATGAGTACCAAATAAGATATCTATTTTACCTTCAGATAAATCTTTAATAATTCTATTTTGTTCTTTAGTAGAAGTAAATCTATTTATTAAAGCTATATTAATAGGAAAATCTTTAAATCTTTGTATTGCATTGTTGTATTGTTGTCTTGATAATAATGTAGTTGGACAAAGATATGCTACTTGATATCCATTCATAACAGCTTTGAATATTCCACGGAAAGCTACTTCAGTCTTACCAAATCCTACATCACCACATAATAATCTATCCATTGGAATAGGTGATTTTAAATCATTATCAACTTCTTTAATACTTTTTAACTGATCTGATGTTTCATCATATTCAAAATAATCACCAAATATTACTTCATCTTCAAAAGTCTTAAATACTGGACCTTTCAAATTAGCTCTTGCTGCATATAGTTTAATTAATTCTTCTGATATATCGTGTATTCTAGTTCTAACTCTTAGTTTAGTCTTAGCCCATGATGTAGAATTAAGTTTATTAATATGTGGTGCTACTCCATCAGCATCTGAATATTTATAGATAGTACTAATCTTTTCTACAGGAAGATATATTTTATCATTACCTTGATAATTTATTAAGATATAATCTCTTACCATATCTCCTTTAGTTAAACATGTAATACCACCATAAATACCTATACCATGTTGAGTATGTACTACATAATCACCTACTTTAATATCATTAAAGTCTTGTATCTTTTTACCCATCTTATAAGTATTCTTATAATTTGTATAAACTCTTTCATCATCTATATCATATTCACTTATATAAATATAATTATTAATAATAAATCCATCATTAATCTTCTTTTTAATTACATTTATTTTTCCTGGTTGAATAGATCCTACATTAACATCTTTAATATATTCTTGTATTCTTTCTATTTGTTTATCTTTAGATAAACATATAACTAATTCATTATTTTTATAATTATCTAAACAATAATCTTTTAGTTTTTCATAGTCACCTTTAAACTTAAGTACTGGTTTACTATTATAATTATCTGAATATTCTAGATTATTAATAGTTTCTACCTTTATGTATTTATTTACTTCTATTTCATCAAATAAATACATATATTTATATTCATTATCAATATGTTTAGATTCTTTAAAAGCTTTAATATCATCACATATTTTATTATAACCATTTAATATTTGATTATAATCAACATAGAATACATTAGGATTATCTAAATAATCATATAAACTATTATGTTCATCACTTATTACTTCTTGGAATGGTTTAATAGTATATTCATTTAATTCATTTAAACTTAACTGAGTAGATTCATCAAATACTCTTATACTATCTATTTCATCACCAAAGAATTCTATTCTAATCGGATGTTCTTCTTCTATAGGAAATATATCTACTATATATCCTCTTACAGCATATTCACCTGTCGCTGTAACTATTGAATCTTGTTTATATCCTAGAGTTAATAATCTATCAATTATTTCATCACGATTAATTTCTAAACCTTTTTTTAACTCTATAATTGTATTATCTTGTTCTTTAATAGATGGTAAATATCTTAAATATCCCATCAAGTTAGTTACTATAATAGATTTCTTATTCTTTTTTATTCCATCAAGAGTATCTAATCTTTTAACCTTTAAGTCTGGTGATAAAGCAACAGCTACTGATGCTAAAAAATCATCCATAGGAAAAAGAAAAACATCGTCTACATATGTTTTTAACTTTTGATAGATCTTATTGGAATCATATAAGCTATTAGTTACAATCAATACATTATCATCATATCTATTAAAATATGTTAAGTAATAAAGTATTTGTAATTCATCACATAAGCCACATACAGTTCCATGATCCTTAAATTGAAATATATCATTTAAGAAATCCATATTATCCCCTTAATTATATTTACCCATTAATTCATTTATTTGATTATAATCAAATTCTTCTATTATTTTGTTAATATCTTTAAATTTATCAACAATTAATTTCATATCTTCTTTACCTATTTTACCAAGTACATAATCTTTGGTATCAATAGATCTATCTTGAGATACACCTACTTTTATTCGTGCAAACGCATCAGTTCCAAGATTAGCTATTATATCTTTGATTCCATTATGCCCACCTGCAGTAGAATTAATCTTTAATCTAATTTTACCTACAGGTAAATCTAAGTCATCTTGTATAACTAAGATATCTTCAATATCTAAATCAAAATAATCTTTGTATTGTCTTACAACGCCACCTGATAAATTCATATATGATTGAGGCTTAACAAATATGTATTTTTCACCTTTAATATTAGTCTCATAGTATAATCCATTAAATTTAGAAGACCATTTAACATCACCTAAATAGTTATCTAATACCATAAAACCAATATTATGTCTTGTTTTTTCATATTCTTTACCTGGATTACCTAATCCTACTACTAGTTTCATATTTATCCCTCCTTAAACATATCTTTATAACTCTTATCATCATGATGAAGTATTATAGGATTTAATACTTTAACATAATCTTCACCTTTAAACATAGCTTCAAATAATATATATACACATCTAGATTGATCATCATTATATACTGGAACTACTCTTTTAAGTCCAAATCCATATTTATGTAATTCAATGATTACATCTGATAATCTTTCTGGTCTATGTACCATATATAAATATCCACCTGTATTTAATAACTTAGATGATATTTTAATAATATCTTCTAGTTTTAATTTTATTTCATGTCTTGCAATAGCTTTAATCTCTTCATCATTAGTTCTTGTTTCATCATGTTTAAAATACGGAGGATTACAAGTTATTACATCAAAATGTTTATTTCTAAATAGTTTTAAACAATTATTTACATCTTCATTAATAATATCAACATTAGTTATTTTATTATATTCTAATGATTCTATAGCTAAATCATATATCTCTTTTTGTAGTTCAACACCAGTTATATGTATATTATTCCCATATCTTTTAGTTAATATCATAGGTATTGGTGCATTACCAGTACATAAATCTAGTATTTCTTTATCTTTCTTCTTTAACTTAATAAATTCAGATAATAATACAGAATCTGATGCAAACTTAAAATAATCTTTTATTTGATATATTTTATAATCATAATCAAATAAATCATTAAGCTCTTTTATCTTTTCCTGCATTCTTAGGACACTCTCCTGCTTCATATGTTTTAATATCTCCATTTATATCAACAGAATACTTCTTATTTAATACATCTAAAGATACTACTTTACCTTCACCATCTTTAGTTTTAATCTTTTGACCTATAGAAGGTAATTCTTTTCTATGACATGTATATACATCATCTTCATAAGCTAAACAACATAATAATCTACCACATAATCCATTTATCTTTGTAGGATTTAATGCTAACCCTTGATTCTTAGCCATATTGATAGATATTGTTTCCATACCAGTTAAAAATGATCCACAACATAAAGGTCTACCACATTGTCCTAAACCACCAATTAACTTAGATTTATCTCTTACACCTATTTGATGTAATTCAATTCTAGTTTTAAATGAGGATGCTAAACTCTTAACTAATTCTCTAAAATCTACTCTATCATCAGCAATAAAGTTAAATGATAGTTGTTTTCTATCTAATGTATAAGAAGCATCTAATAATCTCATCTCTAAACCTAATTCTTTAGCTTCTTTTCTAGCATACTCTAATGCTTCCTTAGCTTTCTTTATATTACTTTCATATTGTTTAATATCTTTATCATTAGCAATACGTAATACTTTCTTCATTTTATTTAAATCTAATTTCTTATTGTTTTCTATATCTAAATCAGTTACTCTAGCATATTGTTCACCATTTTCAGTATCAACAACAACATATGTACCTACATTTAAATCTAAATCATCATTTAAGAAGAAATATGTATTACCTGTACTTTTAAATTTAACACCTACCATATTCATACAATTACCTCCATTCAATACATAATTTGTTAATAAATAAATCTTTATTAACATTATATTTATAATCATTTAAGAATGATTCTAATAATTTGATTCTACTTGTTAATAATTCAATATCACTTATATCTATTAAATCTAATACATTTCGTGCATATTCGAGATTATTATATAGATTATTAGCAATATTTTCAAACTTTATAACATATGTTCTATATACTAGTTTAAATATTCTTAATATATCTTCTCTTTCTTTATTACTTAAATAACTAATCTTAGCTAATCTTTCATATTCATGGGACATATTTAAAATATCTATTACCTTCTTAGCTTCATTATAGTATTTCTCATAATCATCTTCATTTATATCTAATAAATCTAATACTGTATTACTACCATATCTTATATTTATTACATCACATCTAGATGTAATAGTAGGTAACATAGCAGATAATCTATTTGTTATAAAGAATCCTACTATACCTTCTTCAGGTTCCTCTAAGAACTTAAGTATTTTATTAGCTGCAGATAAACTTAATAAATCTGCTTCATATATAACATACATAGAATACTTATTTATTAAAGGTTGTGTAGCAAATACATGTATTATATTTTCAATAGGATCTACACCTATTTCTTTCTTCTCTGGTTTAACCACGATAACATCAGGATTTGTACCAGCCTCAATTGTATGACATATATTACAATCATCAATTGTTTCATTCTTACAATTAAGTCTTTTAATCATATTTAAGATGTCTTTATAACAGGCATCTAAATTATTCGTTTCAAGCAAAAAAGCATGAGAATTGTTTTTCTCATGGAATGAATTAATAATAGAATTTATTATCTCTTCATTACTTTTCATGCTTTCACCTATACTTCTTTTCTATCTAGTAAAGCCCTATCAAGAGTAATTGAATCTAAATAATCTATATCTACACCCATAGGTATACCATATGATAATCTAGTGACTTTAATATTCTTATTTTCAAATATTTTCTTAATGTATAAGGTAGTAGTTTCACCTTCTATTGTAGGTTTTAAAGCTACAATAATTTCAGCATCTTCTTTACCTTCAATTCTTGATAATAAATTATTAATATTAATATCTTCAGGATATATTCCATCCATAGGAGATATAAGACCATTTAATACATGATATTTACCAGAGAATATACCTGATTTTTCAAACATAAATACAGATTTATAATCTTCAACAACACATATTACATTATCTTTTCTATTAGTATCAATACATATTGAACATTCATCTTTATCTGTAAGATGTCCACATGTCTTACATCTATGTAGTTTTTCCTTACAAGTTTTAATAGATTTAGAGAATTCTTCTATTTCTTCTTCATCTAAATCCAATATAGATAAAGCAAAACGCTCTGCACTCTTTTCTCCTATACCTGGAAGCCTCTTAAATGAATTAATTACATTACTAAGTGACTCTGGATACATATTACATCAATCCGCCTAATTGTTTACTGTATGCACCTAATTTAGCTTCTGTATCTTTTTCTACCTTAGATATTGCATCATTCATAGCTATTTTAATCATATCTTCTAATACTTCAACATCTTCTTCATCTAATTGTTTAATCTTGATATTAACAGATTTAACTTTCTTAGATCCATATATAGTAATATCTACCATTTCAGATGTTCCTGTGTATTCAGAATTATTGATTATTTCTTGTTTAGCTTGAATATCTTTTTGCATTCTTTGTGCTTGTTGTAACATTGCTTGCATATTCATAGTATCACTCCTATTCTACATTTATATCTTTTCCAAATAATTCTTCTGCTAATCCTTGAGAACCAGCATTATTTATATATTCATCATCATTTATATATTAATATTTCTTATTTTTATCAAATGATGAAGCTTGTTTCTTCCATTCAGATTCTGTTAAGAATAACATCTTATATTTAGTATTAAATGCATTGTTATAGTTATTTTCAACTATATCTAATCTTGAGTTTCCTAATGTCTTTATAGCTTCTCTTTTTGTTGAAAATATAACATTTGTTGGAGATACAACATTAGGTATAGAATCTTTAATTATATTTAATAATTCCTTATTATCTTCATTTCTTATATCTTCAATAAATTTATTCCAATTCTCTATAAATTCGTTTTTTAATTCTTTAGTAGCTCCTGTAAAAGCATTATTAACACGAATATTAATAAATTCATCACATACTCTATAATATGCATCTTGTGTATTAGAATAAATATCATTCTTAACTATTTCTTTAGATACTATTTGATCTATTTCTCTACTACTCATCTTGTTTTCATCAGCATTTATAAATGATAGTAAATTAAGTTGTAACATTAAATAACCATTTGTAGTATTATTAATGTTCATTAGTAAATCATTTAATATCTTAATAATCTCTTTTATATGATTAAATAAGGCACTAGACATGTTCTTTTTCTTCATATCTATAGCTTTATTTATAAAGTTTTCTATCATTTTGTTGATAAATATTTTGATATCAACACCAGATTCTTTAATATTATTGATATTTAGTATTAGATTATCTAAATCATTTCTAACGATATTTTGATATATAGCATCAATATCTTCATCAGTAACTGTACCATAATTTTGTTTTAATACATCCATATTAATTTCATCAGATACCTTAGATAATTGATCTAATATACTTAAAGCATCTCTCATACAACCATCTGATAAATAAGATATTTCAGTAACTGCATCATCTTGATACTTAATATCTTCTTTTTTACAAATATCTTTGATTTGTTTTTGTATTAACTCTCTATCAATACGATTAAAATCAAATCTTTGACATCTAGATAATACAGTAATTGGCACTTTTTGTATTTCTGTTGTTGCAAGAATAAATATAACATTTTGAGGAGGTTCCTCAAGTGTTTTTAAGAATGCATTCCAAGCTGAATTAGATAACATGTGTACCTCATCAATGATATATATCTTATATTTTGATGATGTTGGAGCTATAAGAACTGAATCTTTAATATCTCTTATGTTATCTACACCATTGTTGGAAGCTGCATCCAATTCAATAATATCTGGTGATGTTGCAAAATTAATACAATTTTCACATTCTTCACAAGGAATACCATCTTTTGCATTAGGACAATTAAGTGCTTTAGCAAATATTTTAGCTGTACTAGTTTTACCAGTACCTCTAGGTCCTGTGAAGATATAAGCATGAGCTATTTTATCTTCAATTATAGAGTTTTTTAATATTCTGACTATACTATCTTGACCGACTAATTGATCAAAGTTAGATGGTCTATATTTTCTATATAATACCTTATAGTTCATACCTCTCACCTACTTATAATTATACCATATAATAAGTTATCTATTTAAGTTTTTATCAAAGAAATTACTTAATTTTTCTTTATATTTTTCTTTATAATTATCTACATCATTTAATATATATACATTAGTACGTTTATACTTATGTTTTTCCTTATTTTCTAGGAGATAATAAACATTTTGAATTCTTGATTCCTGTATTATTTCCATACACATATCACATGGTTCAAGAGTAACATAAAGGTCACAGTCAGATAATCTCCAATCGCCTAATTTATTACATGCATCTTTTATAGCATTTACCTCTGCATGACCAGTAGGATCATTAGTAATTATTCTATTATTAAAACCTTCACCAATTATTTCATTATTTTTAACTACTATAGCACCAATAGGTATATCACCTACTTGTTCTGCACTTTTAGCTAATTCAATTAATACATCTATATATTTATTCATATAATCACCCAATAAAAAAGCACACACGAATAGGGATTAATATGGCTGCTACATTCCTGTCCTGACCAATTTATAATATATTCGTTGTGCTATAAGTATTATAACATACATATTAATTAATACAAATAGTTTTATATATTTCACGTGAAACATTAACATTAACAACAATCACAGTAACCATCAAAGAAATTAAATAAATCTTCAATTATTGATATATTATTAATTTTAGAAAAATCTAAAGACTTTAAATGACTTAAATAGTCATAATATTGTTCATCCTCTTCATCAAAAACTAATAATATATAAATTATGTTCATTAAAGATATATGTTTTACTTTAATTAAATATTTAATTAACTTAAATCTATACATATTATCACCTATAACAATTTTATCATTACTTTATGTTTCACGTGAAATATATATTTCAAAAATTTACACACTTATACAATGTTTCACGTGAAACATTGTAATAAAAAGAAGAGATTATTTAGTCTCTTCTTTTACTTCTTCAGCAGTTTCTACTGTTTCTTCAGTTATTTCTTCATCAGATTCATCATCATCTTTAGTTATAACTGATACTGTAGATACACATTGTTCATCTTTAAGGTTAATTAATCTTACACCTTGAGTCACTCTATTTAATTGAGATATTGAACTAATAGGTATTCTAATAATCATACCTTGTTCTGTAACAATTAATAATGATTTATCATCATCAACTATCTTATGAGCAATCATACCACCAGTTTTATCAGTAGCTTTAATACTTAATACACCTTTAGATCCACGTTTTGTCTTTCTATAGTCTTTAACGAATGTTCTCTTACCATATCCATTCTTAGATATTACTAGTAAGTTATCATCATCAGTACCAACTTCCATACCAGTACATTCACCACCATCAAGGTTTATACCCTTAACACCAGTAGCAGTTCTACCCATTGGTCTAATTTCAGATTCATCGAATACTACAATCTTACCAGATGTAGATCCTAAGATTATATTCATATTACCATCAGTTAATTTAACATCTATTAATTCATCATCATCGTGTAATGTAATAGCTATCTTACCTGATTTTCTAATACTTTCATACTCTTCTATAGGTGTTTTCTTGATAATGCCTTGTTTAGTAGCAAATACTACATACTTCATTGATGTTTCACGTGAAACATTGATTATTGCATTTACCTTTTCATCTTTATCTATTTGAATAAGATTTATAATTGGTAATCCTTTAGCATTTCTACCATATTCAGGTATTTCATATCCTTTTAATCTATATATTCTTCCTTTATTTGTGAATATACATACATAATCATGTGTTGATGAATTAATTAAGAATTTAACATAATCATCTTCATTAGTACTCATTCCTTTAACTCCTACACCACCACGATTTTGTTCACGATATGTGTTAGCAGATAAACGTTTAATATATCCTTTATCAGTTAAAGTAATTATAATATTTTCTTCTGGTATTAAAGATTCATCCTCAATAAAATCTATAGCAGTCATATCAATATGAGTTCTTCTTTCATCACCAAATCTATTAGCTACATCTAATAATTCTTTCTTAACTATATCTCTAACCATTTCGTCAGAGTTAAGAATAGAATTATAGTATTCTATATCTTTTAATAATCCATCACGTTCTTCTGTAACCTTATCTAATTCAAGTCCAGTTAACTTTCTTAAACGCATTTGTAGGATATCTTCAGATTGAATATCATCTAAACCATACTTTTCTTCAAGTTTAGTTTTAGCTTCAATATCAGTTCTAGATCCACGTATTATCTTAACAAAATCATCAATATTATTTATTGCTATGATTTCACCATCTAAGATATGTACTCTATTTTCAGCTTGTCCTAAATCATATCTAGTACGTCTAATTAATACTTCTTTTTAATAATCAGTATATTTAATTAAGATATCTCTTAAACCTAGAGTTCTAGGTATACCATTATCTAACATAAGTAAATTAATACCATATGTCATTTGTAATGGAGTTGATTTATATAAGTTATTTAAAATAACATTAGGGTTTGCATCTTTCTTACATGTAACAACTATTTTAATACCATTTTCAATATTAGTTTCTTCATGTAAGTCTGCAATACCATCTATTACTTTATCTCTAACTAATTCAGCAATCTTAGTTTGTAATTCTTTTTTATTAACTCCATAAGGAATTTCAGTAATAACAATTAAACTATGATTTTGTTTTTCTTGTATTTCTACTTTACCTCTTATAGTTATAGATCCTTTTCCAGTTCCATATGCTTGTCTAATACCTGAATTTCCAAGGATTATAGCACCTGTAGGAAAATCTGGACCTTTAACATGAGTCATTAATTCATCTAATTCAATTTCAGGATTATCTAGTACAGCTACACATCCATTAACTACTTCTCTTAAGTTATGTGGAGGTATATTTGTTGCCATACCTACTGCGATACCCATTGTTCCATTAACTAAAATATTAGGAAACTTAGATGGTAATACACTAGGTTCTTTTCTTGTTGCATCGAAGTTATCAACAAAATCTACTGTATCTTTCTTAATATCTCTAGTCATTTCTAGTGAAATCTTAGAAAGTCTAGCTTCAGTATAACGCATGGCAGCAGCGCCATCACCATCCATAGAACCAAAGTTACCATGTCCATCAACTAAAGGATATCTATATGAGAAATCTTGAGCCATACGAACCATAGCTTCATATATAGATGAATCACCATGTGGATGGTAAACACCCATTACGTTACCAACAGTTCTAGCTGATTTAACATGTGGTTTATCTGGAGTAATACCACTTTCATACATTGAATATAAAATTCTTCTATGTACTGGCTTTAAACCATCTCTTAGATCAGGTAAAGCACGGGCAACTATAACTGACATTGAATAATCTAGGAATGAATCCTTAATTTCTTTAACAATATCATTTTCAATCATTTGATCAGCAGGAAGAGTTGTTTCGATACCTTCAGGTATTTCTTCATCATCTTCGATATCTTCTATCTCTTCTTCAACTACTTTTTCTTCAATCATATCTAAATCTCTTTCGTCCATACCTTCACCTCCTAAATATCTATATTCTTAACATATCCAGCATTTTCAACTATGAAATTACGTCTAGGTTCAACATTATCAGACATTAATAAACTAAATGCTTCATCTGCAGCCATTGCATCTTCAACAGTTATCTTACGTAATACTCTATTTTGTTTAGACATTGTTGTATCTCTTAATTCAGATGCATCCATCTCTCCTAAACCTTTGAATCTGTTAACTATCTTACTATTTTGATATTTCTCAGGTATTTGCTCTAATACCTTTTGTAAATCATCATCACTTTGAACTAATACTGTCTTCTTACCATATGTAACCTTATATAAAGGAGGTTGCGCAGCATATACATATCCACCTTCTACTATAGGTCTAAAGAATCTATAGAATAATGTTAATAATAATGTTCTAATATGTGCACCATCAACATCGGCATCAGTCATGATAATGATTTTATGATATCTTAACTTTTCAACATCAAAATCTTCACCAATACCAGTACCAAAAGCAGTTATCATTGATTTTATTTCTTCATTATTTAATGCTCTATCAAGTCTTGCCTTTTCTACATTTAATATCTTACCTCTTAAAGGTAATACAGCTTGAGTTAAGTAGTCTCTTCCCATCTTAGCTGATCCACCGGCTGAATCACCCTCGACTATGAATATTTCACACTCTTCAGCATTTTTAGACTTACAATCAGTTAATTTACCCATGAAATTAATATTATCTAATCCTGTTTTTCTTCTAGTATTTTCTCTAGCTTTCTTTGCAGCAAGTCTTGCTTGTGATGCTAAAGCACATTTACTTACTATAACTTTAGCTGCATCAGGATTTTCCATTAAATATCTTTCAAAACCTTCACTGAAAACATCACTTGCAATCTTTTTAACTTCAGAATTACCTAATTTAGTCTTTGTTTGTCCTTCAAACTGAGGATCTGGATGTTTACAAGATATAACCATTGTTAAACCTTCTCTTACATCATCACCAGTTAAGGCTTCATCTTTTTCTTTTAAGATATTCTTAGCTCTTGCATATTTATTAATAATACGAGTTAATGCGGCTTTTACACCATCTTCATGTGTTCCACCTTCATGAGTTCTAATATTATTAGTAAATGAATATATAGCTGAATTATAATCTTCATTATATTGCATAGCTACTTCTATAGATATATCATCTTCCATACCTTCAAAAGCTACTACATCATGTAATACTGTCTTATTTTTATTTAATAAATCTACATATTCAGATATACCACCTTCATAGTAGAAATTATCTCTTTTAACTGTTTCTTCTCTTTCATCAACTAAAGCTATTCTTAAACCTTTATTTAAAAATGCTAACTCTCTTAATCTTTGTTTTAAAGTATCATAATTATATACTGTAGTTTCAGTAAATATTGTAGCATCTGCTTTAAATCTTACTTCTGTACCATGTATATCATTATCACATGATGATATAACAGCTAAATCTCCAACTGGTTTTCCACCATGCTCAAATCTTTGGAAATATACTTTTTCATCACGTGAAACTTTAACTTCTAGCCAATCAGACAATGCATTAACGACTGATGCACCTACTCCATGAAGACCACCAGAAACTTTGTAGCCTCCACCACCAAATTTTCCACCTGCATGTAATACAGTAAAAATTGTTTCAATAGTAGATTTACCAGTCTTTTCATTCATACCTGTAGGCATTCCACGTCCATTATCTCTTACTGATATGATATTACCCTTCTCTATTGTAACTAAAATATCAGTACAAAAACCTGCTAAAGCTTCATCTATTGAGTTATCTACAATTTCCCATACAAGATGATGTAGACCTCTTTCACTTGTAGTACCAATGTACATACCAGGTCTTTTACGAACTGCTTCTAGCCCTTCAAGTACTTGAATCTCACTGTCATCATATTCATCAATTTTCTTATTTAATTCAGCTAATTCCTTATCATTCATAATATTCCTCCTTGATGTTTCCGTTCTTTATCTTAAATATCTTACTTCCTACTTTTAATCTCTTATCTACCTTAGTTAATTCAGTAGTTGTAACAAAAGTTTGAATATCGTCAGATATAAAATCTAATATGTTATTTATCTTTTTCTTATCTAATTCAGAAAATAAATCATCTAATATTAATATAGGTATAATATTTAAATCTTCTCTAAATATATCTATTTCAGCCATTTTTAATGATATAATGGCATTTTTTTGTTCACCTTCTGATCCAAAATCTCTTAAATTATTACCATTAAGTTCAAATACATAATCATCATGGTGAATTCCTATATTAGTTTTACCTTGTTGAATATCTTTTTTAACATTCTTATTAAATGCTTTTAATAATTCATCTTTAGTCTTATCACTAAAGTCTGATTTATAAGAAAGCACTAATCCATGTTTCTTAGCTATTCTATAGTAGTTATTTTCTATATATTTACTGATATTATTAATAAAATCTATACGATATTTATTAATCTTCATACCTAAATCAATTATTTGTTCAGTTAATATATCTAAATAACTTCTAGATGTATTAGCATTAAACATCATCATCTTAAGATATGCGTTTCTTTGTTTTAATATCTTATTATACATAGATAATAACTTAAGATATTCATTAGAATACTGACTTAATTCTATATTAATAAGTTTTCTTCTTGTATTAGGTGTATCTTTAATTAATTTAAGATCTTCAGATGTAAATAATACTATATTTATCTTAGATATATAATCAGATATCTTATCTATCTTGTTATTGTTGATAAATACTCTCTTACCCTCTTTAGATAAAACTAACTTATATTTATCTTTATGTTTATCTTTAACTGTACCTTCAATAGTAGTTGATTCACACCCATTTTTAATGATTACATCTTCATGTGAACCCCTGAAGGATTTAGATAATGATAATACATATAGACTCTCTACAATATTAGTCTTACCTTCTCCATTTTCACCTATAATAATATTTTTAGTTGGATTAAAGTCAAGATTAAGTCTTTCATAGTTACGAAAATTTACTAACCTTATATTTATAATTTTCATAAAAATCCCCCTAAAATTATTTTTAAGGCTAAATTAGACCTTTTATGTGTACCTATATACAAATATATTATATCACATTAAAAACATATTAAAAACAATTTATTACACTTTTTGCCCTTTATTTTTGATTATTTTAGCACTTAAAAGAGTAGATTTTAGTAATTGATTATTTAAGATGTTAAAAGAAGTGTGAAATTCTATATTTTTATTATTTATGAAGTTGATAACTGAACATTTATTAACTTTATTGTAATTAATAGTTATTATGTTATCTAAATTAATCCATGAACACTTCTTTAATCTAGGTGAAGTAGTGGGGAAGAATATAATGTTATCATCTATAATTACAGGTGATTTATAATATGTACCTATTAGATTATATGTACCATCTATTCTACCTTTATAAGATGATCCATGTATTCTGCAATTATAATTAATAATATTTAATGGTATATTCTTAATTATTTTTATTTTATCTACTTCATATACAATAGAGTAGTGTAGTAAATAAGGTATTATAGCTAATGTATTATTACTAATAACATAATTATTCATATATTATCTCCTTTCAAATGAGTAGAGTAATATAATTATGCTATCTAAAAATGTCATAATAAAAATAAAAAAAGAAGATATAATCTTCCTTTTAATATGTTTTAATAGGTAATATTAATTGTATTAATGAATCATCATCTTTAGTCTTTAAAATAATAGGTTTAGAATCAGTATTCATATTAATTAATATTTCTTCTGAATCAAATGTTTTTAAAGCATCCATCATATATTTAGATGAATAAGATATACTCATATCATCTTTAATATTTCTATCTACTTTAATCTTATCTTCAACTTTACCAATTTCAGATGCAAATGAACTTAATATTAATTCATCATCTTTTAATTCCATCTTAATTACATTCTTTTCTTTACTTTGAGCAAGTAGGGCAGCTCTATCAATTGATCCATAGAAATCATTTAAATTAGCTGTAACTATATGAGTAAATTCAGTTGGAATGAAACTAGAAGTATTTGGATATTCACCATTTAATAGATTTGTTTGGAATATAATGTTGTTATATTTAAACATAATCTTCTTAGCAAATACATGTATTTCTACATTATCTTCATTATCATTTAAGATTTTATCTAATTCAGATACATTTCTACCAGGAATAATAATATTAACATTATCGTCATATGGTTGATCTAATTTAACTATCTTCTTAGCTAATCTATAAGAGTCTGTAGCAACACATTCTAATAAATCACCATTAATCTTAACATTTAATCCATCTAATAATGGTCTAGATTGAGATACAGCAAATATAGTTTGAGATATTGTCTTCTTTAATACACTTGATTGCATATTAATATGTGTTTTATTATCTTCTAATTGTATTTCTGGATAATCTAAACTATTTAAACAATTTAAATTATATTCAGAATTATCAGAATAAATAATTATTTTATAATCATCTACACCTTCAAAGTTAACTATATCACTAGGCATCTTTTTAATAATATCTAATAGATATTTAGATTGAATGATTACAACTCCTTCTTTTTCAACACTTTCTATTTTATCAGTAGGTATAAAAGATTTAATTGTAAGATCTGAATCAGATGCAGTTAAATATAATCCTTCACTTTTTAATTCAAATTTAATACCATTTAATATAGGTATAATATTTCTTGTTGATATTGCTCTTGATACATTTATTAATTCATTTAAGATTGTGTTTTTATTAATTGAAAATTTCATTTTAATTCCTTCTTTCTTTTTATTTTTTAAGTAGTATTAATATAGGTGTTGATAATGTTTAAAAGTATGATATTGTCCACAAATACGTTTATTTTTCATTGTTTATTACTTTTTAGTTTTAAACTATTCTATCAATCTATCTTTAATATTTTTAATTTCTTCATTTAATTGAGGATCTTCTGCTATATCATTTCTAATCTTTTCTACACCATGTAATACTGTTGCATGATCTCTATTATATTCTAGACCTATCTTAGTAATAGTTTCTTCAGTTACTATACTGCTTATATACCAAGCTACTTGTCTAGCTTTATTAATATTTGCTGTTCTCTTCTTACTCTTTAAGGATTCTTCAGTAACATCATAATATTCTGCTACTGTTTTTCTTATTCTTAATAAGTTATTAGTTATATACTGTGTACTATTAAACTCTGAATCTAAAGCATTTATAGCAAATTGTATATCTATAACTGTTGGATTCCACATTGATGTTTCAAGTAATAACTTATTAATTATTCCATCTAAACTTCTGTTATCAGCAGGGGAGTTAGATGCTATATAATCATATACTTCTTCTTGCATCATTGAATATGCAAGTGTTCCTAATAATCTATTTTTTAATATTTTAATTTTTAATTCTTTATCAGGTGGTTTAATATCTAACGCTATACCTGCAGAGAATCTTGTTATTAATCTAGGTTCAAATTTATTTAATTCACTAGGTTTTTTATCAGATGATATTATTATTTGTTTATTTAATCTATGCATACTATCGATAATATTAAATAATTCATTTTGAGTAGCTTTTGCTTCAGCCATCATTTGTATATCATCTAGTAATAATACATCTATATTTCTATATTTTTCTTTAAAATGTTCTACTAAAGTATAATCTGAATTAGCTGACTTTCTAGTCATATCGATAAATTCATTTATAAAATCACCAGAACTAATATATAAAACCGTTTTATTACTATTTTTAACTATATAATTACCTATAGCCATCATAAGGTGAGTTTTACCTGTTCCAGAGTTACCATATAAAAAGAATGGATTATATGAACAACCTGGGTTTTTAGCTACCTCTAAGGCTACTATTTGAGCTGCTTTATTAACATCACTTATCATATAGTTATCAAAAGTATGATTTGGATTTAAATTACTATCGATTTTTATAAGTTCTTTTTTTAATTCCTCAGGATCATCATTAGAATTATCTACTATTTCCTGTTTAATTATCTCAAAAGTAGGGGTTAATGAACTTTTATCTTCATAATTAGCATTAATAAGTTCATTCTTTATAGTATCTGTTTGTAATTCAAAATCATAATTTTTACCAGTAACTTCTTTTAAAGTTTCTTCTATTATATTCTTATAATCTTGATTATCTAATATTTTTTTCTTTTTAAAGTCTGAGTCTATATATAGAATAGCAGTGGTATCAAGGTCAAGTATTTGCATATTCTTGAACCATGCATTATATAATGCAGTAGAAACTTTTGCTTGTATTGATTGTAAAAATAATGATGTAGCTTTGTCTAAAGAAAGCGTTTCTTCCACATTCATATAACCACCCTGTTCTATTTTTCTAACACTAAAAACATTATAATAACTCCTTGTTCAAAAAGTAAATAGTTGAAAACATTTCTTTACTTTTCAATAAGTTATCAACCTAATTATCAACGTTTAATGTCCTATTATAACGTGTCAAATCATACTTTTCAACGTTTTCAACAAATTTTAATTAACTTTTCAACGTATATGTGGAAAACCTCATTGTTGAAAGTGTTAATATCGTTTAAAAGTCTTATTATCTACGAAAATTGGTTGACTTGATTATATTAATATAATATAATAACCTTGCATTTGAGATGTGGAGGTGTAATTTATGAAGAGACCATTTCAACCAAATAATAGAAAAAAAGCTAAAAAACATGGATTCTTTGCACGTAAAGGTACAAACGTTTTAAAGACTAGAAGAGCAAAAGGAAGAAAAAATTTAATAACTAAATAATCCACTTTATAAGTGGTTTTTATTTTATGGAGGTGTATTAATGAAGAAATATGAAATAGTAAAAGAACATAAAGATTTTGATGATATCATTAATACAGGTAAATATAAAAAGGGTAATTATTTTGTTATATATAATAAGGAAAAGGAAAATAACAAAAGATTTGGTATAGCTGTATCTAAGAAATGTGGTCATGCAGTTGTACGTAATAGATTAAAAAGGGTTACTCGTATGATACTAGAGACTAATAAAAATATGTTTAAAAATAACAACGATTATATTATAATAGTGAAGACGAGTGCAGTAGATATTCCATATGCTGCATTGGAGAAAGATATATTAAATATAATAAAGGGTGATTAAATTGAAGAATACTAAAAAAGTATTATTAGTGCTTCTAGTAGTTATTATTACCATGACTGGATGTACTAAACAAATACAAACAGAGGATAAAAAGAGAGTACAAAATGATCAAACAGGACAAACATTAACATCTAACATTTTATGTTTACCTAAAGATGAACAATTATTAAATAAATATACTGAATATAAAGATAGATTAGATGTTGATATGGATAAATTAGTTACATGTGATCGAATGAGTGCATGGAAAACTGATAAATATGATGGTATTTGGACTCAAATATTTGTTCAACCATTATCATGGCTAATCTTATATGTAGGTCAACTTGTTGGTAACTATGGTATTTCAGTAATGATAATTGGTGCTTTAATAAGAGTATTAATACTACCATTTACTATTAAATCAACAAAACAAACTGAAGCTATGAAGAAGATTCAACCAGAAATGGAAAGACTTGAAAGAAAATATGCTGGTAAAGATGATCAACAAAGTCAAATGGCTAAATCACAAGAAATGATGATGATTTATAAGAAACATAATGTTAATCCATTAGGATCATGTTTAATTATGTTAATTCAATTACCTGTATTCTTTGCTTTCTTAGAGGCAATCAATAGAACTCCAGCAATATTTGAAAATAGTTTATGGAAGTTCCAATTAGGTACAACACCATTATTTGGTATACAACATGGTAATTATTGGTATATACTATTACTTATATTAATTATGTTATTTACAATTTTAACATTCATGCAATCACAAGCAAGCATGGGAAATAGTAAAGAACAAAAAGGACAACAAAGAATGATGACAATCATGATGATAGGTTTCATTGGAATTGCTTCAATTAACTTACCATCAGCAATTGCATTATATTGGGTGGTAACAAATGTTTTCTCTGTAGTACAAACATTTATTATAAAGAAAGTAGGTAATAAGTAATGGAAGAAAAGTTATACGAAGGCCAAGATAAACAAGAATTAATTAACAAGGCTTTAGAAGAACTAGAATGCACTGAAGATGATATATTATATTCAGTAACAAAGGATAAAGTAGGGTTATTTAAGAAAGAAGTAGTTAAACTTCATGTGTTTAAGATGACTGATGTAGTTGAATTCGTAAAGAATTACTTAGAAGACTTAACTAAAGATATGGGTTTAGATGTACAATTTGAAACTAAAGTAAGGGAAAAACAAATAACAGTTAGAATGTTCTCAGACAATAATAACATTTTAATTGGTAAACAAGGTAAAACATTACAAGCATTAACTACAGTAGTTAAACAAGTAGTTAAGAATAAAACTGGTTGTTATCCATATATATTATTAGATGTATCTAATTATAAAGAAAATCAAGAAAAATATTTAATTAGAGCAGCTAAGAATATAGCTAAAGAAGTTGAAGAAACTAAAGTTCCTGTAACAATGGAAAACATGAACTCATATGAAAGAAGAATAATACATAATTATATATCTGAAAAGTTCAGTACAGTTTATACTGAATCTGAAGGTGAAGAACCTAATAGACATATAGTTGTAAAACCAAAAGAGGATTAGTCCTCTTTTTATTTTGTAATAAGGCATTAAAGTGTTATAATACAATTGCTTATTGGGGTGAATTACATGAATGAAAATATATGTGCAATCTCAACTGCATTAGGAGTAGGTGCTATTTCTATTATTAGAGCATCTGGACCTGATGTTATTAATATAGTAAATGAAATATGTGATATAGATTTATCTAGTAAGACATCACATACTATTTCGTATGCACATATATTAAATAATAAAGAAGTAATAGATGAAGTATTAATCATGTTAATGAAAGCTCCTAAGACATTTACTAAGGAAGATGTTATAGAAATTAATTCACATGGAGGTATATCTACAACAAATAAAATACTAGAGTTATTATTAACTCATGGATGTAGATTAGCAGAACCTGGTGAATTTACTAAAAAAGCTTACCTTAATGGAAGAATAGATTTACTTGAAGCTGAAGGTATAAATGATTTAATTGTAGCTGAAACTGAAAAATCACGTAAGTTAGCTATGAATAGAGTAGAAGGTAACTTATCTAAATTAATTAAGAAACATAGAAAAGAACTTGTATCATTACAAGCTGAGCTTGAAGTAATATTTGATTATCCAGATGAAATAGAAGAAGAAATATCATATGATAAGATCTTAGATGGATTAAATAATATAAAGAATGATTTAGATAAACTAGTAGATAGTTATTCATCATCTCAAATAATTAAAGATGGTATTGATGTAGCTTTAGTAGGTAAACCTAATGTAGGTAAGAGTTCTATACTTAATCATTTATTAAATGAAGATAAAGCTATAGTAACTAATATAGCTGGTACTACAAGAGATATTGTCGAAGGATCAATTACTTTAAATGGTATTAAAATAAACCTAATTGATACTGCAGGTATCAGAGAAACTGATGATGTAGTTGAGAAAATTGGTGTAGATAAATCTAAAGATATTATTAATAAGGCTAATTTAGTTATATTTATATTAGATAATAATACAGAGTTAACTAATGATGAAAAAGAATTATTAGATTCTTTAAATGATGTTAAAAAGATAATATTTATTAACAAGAATGATTTAGATCAAAAGATAGATATATCTAATATTAAAGAAGAAATAGTATATGGTAATACTACAACTCCTGAAGGATTAGATAATCTTAAGAATAAAATAATAGAATTATTTAATTTAAATGAATTAGATAGTAATAATTATAATTATTTAACTAATGCAAGAGAATTATCACTTGTTAAACAAGCAGTAGAACATATAACTGATGCTATTAAGAATACAAAGGATGAATTACCTTTTGAAATAATAGCAGATGATATTAAAGTAACATATGAATTATTAGGTGAAGTAATAGGTGAAACATACACTGAAGACTTACTTGATGAGATATTTACTAAGTTCTGTGTAGGAAAGTAGGTGATTATATGGAATATGACGTAATAGTTGTAGGTGCAGGACATGCAGGATGTGAAGCAGCTAATGCACCAGCTAAAATGGGATTAAAAGTATTACTTATAACATCTAATCTTAAAAATATTGCTGATATGCCATGTAATCCATCTATAGGTGGTACTGCTAAAGGTATAGTTGTAAGAGAAATAGATGCTCTAGGTGGTCTAATGGGACGTGTAGCTGATATTTCACATCTACAAATAAAGATGTTAAATTCAGGTAAGGGTCCAGCAGTTAAATCATTAAGAGCACAAGGTGATAAAGTAGTATATCCTCAAAATATGGTTAAAGAATTAAAGAAATTAGATAATTTAACTATTGAAGAGGGAATGGTAGAAGATTTAATAGTTGAAGATAATACTATTAAAGGTATTATTACAGCTGATGGAAGAAAATTTAAATGTAAGACTTTAGTTCTTACAACAGGAACTTATCTTAAATCTAAGATACTTGTAGGTGATACACATAAGTTTGAAGGTCCACATGGTGAAGAATCATCTAAACATTTATCTGATAAATTAAGAGAATTAGGATTTGAAATACAAAGACTTAAAACAGGTACTCCTCAAAGATTAGATCCTAATACAGTTGATTATACTGTTCTTGAAAGAGAAGATGGAGATTTAACTCCTTGGACTTTTTCATTTGATATAGAACCTCAATATGATGTTAATAATCAAGTACCTTGTTATATAGTTTATACAAATGAAAATACACATAAGATTATCATGGATAATCTAGATAAATCTGCTATGTATGGTGGATATGCTGAAGGTATAGGACCTAGATATTGTCCTTCTATAGAAGATAAAGTAGTAAGATTTAAAGATAAAGAAAGACATCAATTATTCTTAGAGCCTGAATCAGCTTATTATCCAGATCTTTATTTACAAGGATTTTCAACATCTATGCCTGTAGATGTACAAGATAAGATGGTACATTCATTAAAAGGTTTAGAGAATGTTAAAATACTTAAATATGCATATGCTATTGAATATGATGCTATTAATCCATTACAAATGTATCCAAGTGAAGAATCTAAGATAATTAAGAACTTATATACTGCAGGCCAAATAAATGGTACTTCAGGATATGAAGAAGCTGCAGGACAAGGGTTAATTGCTGGTATAAATGCAGGATTAAAGTGTCTTGGTAAAGAACCACTAATATTAAAAAGGAATGAATCTTATATAGGTGTATTATTAGATGATTTAACTACTAAAGGTACTAAAGAACCATATAGATTACTTACATCAAGAGCAGAGTATAGATTAATCTTACGTCATGACAATGCTGATCAAAGATTAAGAAAATATGGTTATGAAGTAGGTACTATCAATCAAGAACAAATGGATAGATTAAATAAGAAGTTAAATGATATAAATGATTTAATTAATGAACTTAAAGAAGTAAGAGTAACATCTAAGAATGTAACTGATACTATAAAATCAGCTATAGGTAAATTAAATAAAGGTGAATCTTTATATGAATTACTAAAAAGACCTGAAATAAAGATAGATTATTTAAGAGAATATATTACTTCTAATTATTCAGATGAAATATTTAATATAGTCGAAATACAAGTTAAATATGAAGGTTACATTGCTAAAACTAATAAAGAAGTAGAAAGAATGTTAAAACTAGAAGAAAAAGAAATACCATCAGATATTAATTATGATGATGTTAAGAATTTAGCAAGTGAAGCAAGACAAAAATTAAAGCAAGTATTACCTTTAACTATTGCTCAAGCATCACGTATATCTGGTGTTAATCCATCTGATATTGCGGTATTATCAGTATATTTAAAGAAAAACTATAATAAGTAGGTATTATATGAATAAAGAAGAATTTGTTAATAAGTTAAAAGATTTAAACATTGAAATTAATGATGATATATTAAATAAACTAGATATATATTATAATTTCTTAGTTGAATATAATAGTCATACAAACTTAACTAGTATAACTGATGAAGATGATGTTTATTTAAAACATTTTTATGATTCACTTACAATAGTTAAAAGTATAGACTTATCAACAGTAGAATCATTAATAGATGTAGGTACAGGAGCTGGTTTTCCAGGGATGGTACTTGCTATAGTTTATCCTAATTTAAAGGTTACTTTATTAGATAGTAATAATAAAAGAATTAATTTTTTAAATGAATTAAAAGATAAATTAGGTATAACTAATGTAACTACAATTCATGATAGATCTGAAATATATTCAAAGAATCATAAAGATATGTATGATATAGTCACTGCTAGGGCAGTTAAGAACATGAAAGAGTTAACTGAGTTATGTTTACCTTTAGTTAAAGTAAATGGCTATTTTATACCTTTAAAAGGCATTATAGAGGATGAATTAGATAATGCTAAAGACATAATAACAAAGATAAATGGTAATATAGAAGATATAATATCATTTGAATTACCTAATGGTGATAAAAGAAATATTATAAAAATCAAAAAAATAGATAAGTGTCCTGATAAATATCCAAGAGAATATAAAGAGATAGTAAAGGACAATAAATAATATATTAAATTATAAGTATAAATAATATAATTAAAGTAGGTGATAATATGGATTATTTAGATAATATTGATTATGAATTTTTATTAGATTTTATGATTGAAAATTATGATGGTATTGGTTTTGATTATGAAGACGTAGTATATAAGCCAGTACAAAAAAAGAATATGTTAGATAGAGGATATCAAGAATTTGATGATCGCATATTAAGTAACATGGCATATCTAAATAATAAAAAGAATACAATCAAATATAATGAACAAGATGATTCACATAGAACTTTTAGATTCATTAAACTAAATTTACCTGATGAAAAACAAGATTTTAAATATAGATTATATTTATGTCCACAAGAACAAAGATTACATGAACTAGTTAATGAAATAATGACTAGAGGACATGAAAAAGATTTACCATTATATTTAAAATATAGTAGAGAAAATAGATATGATAAATTAATATTCTATATAAGCACAGATGAACAATATAAAACTATTATTAGTTTATTAGAAGAAATTAAAAAAGCAAAACCATATTTATTTGAATATATGAGCAAAGGACCATCATTCTTATTCCCAAGTAGATTTGAAGGAGCATATTTAACAGCTAATAAGTTTCCTGCAAATTATAATGGAAAGAAATTCTCATCATATAATAAAGCTTTTACTAATATGTTAGAAACTATATATAATAAGATGTTATATTTTTATGGTGTTCAAAACTTAAAAGATGTTGAAAATATAGATATGGATGTTTTCAAATCAAAAGTTAAAAATGCTGTAATGGAATATGGGTTCTGTTATACTCAAGATAAAGATGGTAATATGAAACGACTAGTAAATGATAATTATCCAGGTGTTGATCAACCATTAAGATTTATTTTAACAAAGATAGATGATTATTTAGTATTTGGTAAATTAATAGGTAATAGTAAATATGAATTCAAAGTAACTAAGTATGAAAAAGGTAAGTATAAATATCATCCAGAATATACTTTTGAAGAAGATTATAATAATATTACACATGTATTGTATAATAGGCAATTATTCAATAATTATATAGAAACTAATAAAAAATAATGTATAATTAAAATAGGTGATAATATGAAATATTGTAATAAGTGTGGAGCACCTTTAGGTGAAGGTGTTAAATTTTGTACTGGATGTGGTAACAAAATTGAAGAACAAAAAGAAATGAAAGTAACAGTATCTAATTCAGATGGTTTATCTGAAGAGGATAATAAAAAAGCTACAAAACTAGGTGTAATATCAATATGTATGTACTTTGGAGGACCAATTCTATCATATATAGTTAGTTTATTCATAAATATATTTATGGCTGCTATATCATCATCAGCTAATGAAGCTGCAGTTATAGGTGTTGCTGGGTTCTCATTAATTATAGGCATTATTACATTTGGTATAAGAATAGCATCTTGGGTATTAATGATCATAATGAGAATTAAATATCCTAAGAATACATTTGGTAAGATCTTAATGTGGATATATATTGCACTATTAGTATTAAGAATTATATTAATAGTAATAATAATAGCATTCTTTGGTATGTTAATAGCTGCATATATGTAATGTTAAACAATAGAGTAATCTATTGTTTTTTTATTATTTAAATAATATAATTATTATTAGAATAGGAGAGGGTTGCTATGAAGATGGAAGCACAAATTCAAATGATTCCACTTGATCAATTATTACCTAATAGTTTTCAACCAAGAATTGAATTTGATCAAGAATCTATTGAAAGACTTTCAAATTCAATAAAAGTACATGGTATTATTCTTCCATTAACAGTTAAGAGAGTTAATAATAAGTTTGAGATAATATCAGGTGAAAGAAGATTAAAAGCAGCTCAAATGGCAGGTTTAACAGCTGTTCCTTGTATTATATGTGCTATTGATGAAAATGAATCAGCAGAGGTATCTATAATTGAAAAATTACATTCACAAGAATTAACAGCTATTGAAGAAGCTAAGTGTTATAAAAAACTATTAGATAAAGGATATATTAATCAAGACCAATTATTACAACGTATGGGAATTGATGCAGCTAAGTTTGAAGGTAAATTAAGATTACTTAATTTAGCACAACCTGTTCAAGATGCTTTATTAAAGAATAAGATATCTGAAAAGCATGCAAGATCATTACTTAAGGTATTAGATCCTAATCAACAAGTAGAATTATTAAATGATGTTATTAATAGTAGATTAACTGTTAAACAACTAGATGATAAAATTGATATATTATTAGGTAATAAAACATTAGAAGACTTTGGTGATGAATTAAATATAAATGAAACTAAACCAGAGTTTAGACCTGAAGAATATCAATATAACTCATCTATTAAAGATACAGGAAGTAATAATCCGTTCTTTAATAATTTAGAGAATGCACCTGTAAGTATGGATGATCCTACGTTATCTATGGGTGAAAATCCATTCTTGGGTGAACAAAGATTTAAAGAATCAGGCATCATTGATATAGATGGTGATTTAGATGATGATATAGATGTTCCTGGAGAAGAAGTAACAAAGAAAGATGAAATAAATCTTGAGATATTCACTCCAAAAGATCTAATGAATGCTATTAAGAAAGTAATAGAAAAGGCTAAAGAAAACGATTTAGATATTAAGATTGAAGAATTTGATTTTACTGATATAAATCAAATGATTATTAAAGTAGCTAAAGAGAAAAAAGAAGAAACTGAAGAAACTGCATAAAAAGACTATTGAAATAGTCTTTTTTTATGCTATAATCATGCACGAGTGATGTTATATGGAGAAATTGAAGTTTAAATTAACTACCAATAATGATGTAGTTATGGATATGGAAAGAGATTATTTTATTAAAGATGATGTTATTAACTTTTCTGATGAAATAAATATATATAGATATAATAAAACTAAACATATATTTAATAAGGAAAATGAAGAATCAATTATGAATATTGATATGGATAATAATGTAATTAAATTCTATAATAAAGAATTGAAAAAAGAAGTAGAATTACCATTAGATAATAATGATTTATTAATTAATGATAATTATATTAAATATACATATGAAATAAATGATAATGACATTGTTAATATAATTGAAATATCATATTGACATCACACATATTTATGATAATATTATTATTGTTTTAGACCGATGGTCTAATGAAAGGATGATTAATATGGCAATAGCTAAATTAACTAATGAACAACTTGAAACTATGTCTTATACTGATATAGCAGAGTATGTACTTGAACAAAAAGGTAAGAAAATGAAAATTGCTGATTTATTTATGGAAGTAATTAAATTAAGAGGCGATGATCCAGATAAAATATTTGAAGCTAAGATTGGAGATTTCTTTGGTTTAGTTTCTACAGATAAAAGATTTGTTATGTTAGATAAAGGTTTATTTGATTTATCTAAGAAACATAAACATAAAGGTGATTTAAATATTGATGAAGAAGAAGATGAAGAAATCACTATTGAAGAGGAAACTGAAGAAGAAGACGAAGAAGATGTAATTGATTATGATGAAGCTATCGATGTAGATGATGATACTGAAGATGATGATTACAAAGACTTAGTTGTATTTGATCCAGATGAAGAAGGTTCTATAGACTTATAGCTACATATCCTAATTATTAATAAAATAGAAAGGATGTTAGTTATGGAGGAAAGACTAAATATAATAGAACAAAGATATGATGAACTAGAAAAGGAATTATCTAGTGAAGAAGTATTATCTGATTATAATAAAATGAGTAAATTAAATAAGGAAAAATCAGATATTGAAGAAACAGTTATTAAATATAGAGAATATAAGAAATTAATTGAAGATGTTGATGGATTAAAAGAAATGTTAAATGATCCTGAGATGAAAGATATAGCTGAAGCAGAACTTGAAGAAAATAATAAAAGACAAGAAGAATTAAAACATCAATTAGAATTATTATTAGTTCCTAAAGATGAAAATGATGGTAAAGATATCATTGTTGAAATAAGAGGAGCTGCAGGTGGAGATGAAGCTAACATCTTTGCTGGTGATTTATTTAGAATGTATCAACATTATGCTGATAAAAATGGTTGGAAGACTGAAATATTAGATGCCAATGAAGGAGAAGCTGGAGGATACTCTCAAATTGAATTCTCAATCAAAGGTAATAATGTATATTCTAAGATGAAATATGAATCAGGTGCTCATAGAGTACAAAGAATACCTGTAACTGAATCAAATGGTAGAATTCAAACATCTACAGCAACAGTTGCAGTTATGCCTGAAGCAGAAGAAGTAGATTATGAATTAAATATGGATGAGATAAGAGTAGATATTACTAGAGCCTCAGGTAATGGTGGTCAAGGGGTAAATACTACAGACTCAGCTGTAAGATTAACTCATATACCTACAGGTATAATTGTTTACCAACAAACTGAAAGATCTCAAATAAGAAATAAAGAAAAAGCTATGGAAATCATGAGAGCTAGACTTTATGATTTAAAATTAAGAGAAGCTCAAGAAAAAGAAGGTAATTTAAGAAGAAGTCAAATTGGAACTGGTGATAGATCAGAGAAGATTAGAACTTATAATTATCCTCAAAATAGAGTAACAGACCATAGAATTAACTTCTCAGTTATGAACTTAGAAAAAGTAATGAATGGAGATTTAGATCCAATCATTGATGAATTAATAACTGAAGATACAAAAAGAAAATTACAAGCTGAACAAGAAGGTTAATAAACCTTCTTATTTTTTGACTTTTATTATCTATATAGTTATAATAATTCCTTGTCAAAAGGAGAAATTTATATGATGGATTTTGAAAATATCAATAAACTAACTAATAAGCAAGATATAAGTAGAATTGATGATGAATTAAATACTGAAAAAGTGAATGATTATAAAGCATCATATGTTGATTATGATTTTGTTAAAAGTATATCAGATAAAAAAGACAAATATGGTGATAGATTTTTAAAATATAAATTTGACTATGATTTTATTATGAATTGTGATCTAAATGAATATATAAAAGATATTAAATCATTCCATGTTATTAATGATTTAAGATATATTTTTGCTGATTATGCTCATGTATTGAACGAATTAGATAGACAATACTTACAATCAATAGGATATGATAATTATAAACATGAATTATTACTTAATCATCAATATGAAGATTTTGATTGGATGGATTATTTATCTGAGGTTAAGTATGGTAAAAGTGCTAGATTAAATTTAAGTTCATGTTTTAGTTGTTTTGATCGATTATGGTATACATTATTATGTACTGAAGAACAATTAAAAATGATTGGTATTGAAGATAATAGTTTGGAATTCTTAAAAGATTATTTAAAACTATTAGGTTTTGAATTAAGAAAGAAATCTTACAAAGAGTTAGGTATTGTTGGTGAGAAACCAAGAATGTATAAGGTAATTTACTTTGATAATGGTAAGAAATATATGTTAAAAAAAGAATTAATTGAAGAATTACAAAAGGAACCAATGCATGAAGAGTATACTTTAGATAAAAGTAAGGTATATGATAATCCTATCTTAAAAAAAGAAAAACTATTAAAAGAAATTGCAGAAAAAGAACAACAATTATCAACACTAGATGAACAAGTAAGAAAGTTTCAAAGGTAATTATTATGGAAAATGAAAGTTTATATTTTGTAATAATTGGTGAATATTTATACTATGGTACTGAAGATGTAATAAAAAAATTAGATGATACATCTGTTAAAGAACATCCAAATAAGATTTGGTACTATGGATTACATGATAGATTACCATTAATAATGTATAAAGTATATCCAATTGAAAAACTAACTGAATTAGATTTAGGACAAAATGTTAATAATACAAGACATATAAGACAATTATTATATAAAGTAGGTTTATTTAATAATATAGATAAAGAATATTTAGATTCTATTGAATTTAAAGATGAAGATTATGATATAACAATTAATACTATGGATTTACCTACAAGAATGATTAATTCATTTACTACTACATATAAATTAAAATATATGTGGGAATTATTATTAATAGATGAATATGAAATATTTTGTTTAAATAATATTGGTACAAAATCTATAGAAGAATTAAATATATTATTAAGTCAAAAAGGATACAGTTTAAGAAATAGTTCTTTTGATATTAATAAGGCAGATATAATGGATATAAATAGTAATATAGAACGAATTAAAGCAACTAGAAAAATATATATGGATAAGATAACTCAACTTGATAAAGAGTTAGATTGTGAAGTAAAATAATTATTGTTAATTAAAAGGGATAATAAATAATATTATCCTTTTATTATGCTATAATATGGGTGTGATTAATATGAATGAATTAGATAAACAATTATTAATTGATAAATATGGATCTTTAGATGTTATTAAGGATAAATTAGATAATAATTATCCTATACAATATCTAATAGGATATGTAGATTTCTATGGCTATAAGATTAATGTAGATGAAAGAGCGTTAATACCTAGATATGAAACAGAAGGGTTATTAGAAATAGTTATTAATAAGTTAAAGAATAAAGCTAATTTAAATATATTAGATATAGGTACAGGAACAGGATGTATAGATATAGTATTATCTAAAAAGTTAAATAATCCTAATATTTCAACAATAGATATATCATCTGATGCATTAGAATTAGCTAAAGAGAATTATAAATTAAATGATGTTAATAATGTAACAATTATTAACAATGATATATTTAAATATCATACAGATGATAAGTATGATCTAATCATATCTAATCCTCCATATGTAGATATAAATGAAGAGGTTTCACCTGAAACAAAGTATGAACCAGAGAACGCTATATTTGCAGATAATAAGGGTTTAATCTTTTATGAGTATATAATTAAGGAATCTATTAATTGGATAAAAGATGAATACTTAATAGCTTTTGAAATAGGATATGAACAAGGAGAGTATTTAAAAGAATATGCATCTAATTATTATCCTAATGCTAATATAGAAATACATAAAGATTTATCAGGAAGAGATAGATATTTATTGATATATAATAAATAAGGAGTATATATGAAGAGTATATTATTATTACATGGATGGAATGATGAAAACTATACATCTCAAACTGATAGTAAAGATGCATGGGATAATAGAAAAGTATTTGTAGATAAATTATCTAAAGACTACAAAATATATAAACTAAATTTTCCAGGTTTCTGTGGACAACCAGAACCAGATAAAGCATGGTACTTAAAAGATTATGTAGAATATGTATTTAAATATATTAAAGATAATAATCTTAAAGTAGATTATATATTAGGATATTCATTTGGAGGAGCTGTTGCAACACTTTATAATGTAATGAAGGATCCTACACAAAAGATAATACTTATATCTCCTGCTATAGCAAGAAATGGTGTAACAACTAAAATACATAACAATCCATTAAGAAATAAACTAAGAAACATATATTTAAAATATATAGTTAAGAATAAATATATGATACATGGAACTAAATTCTTAAATGATTCTTATCAAAATATATTAAGAATAGAATTAATCAAGGAAGTAAATTTAATAAAACCAGACTTATTAACAATTATATATGGAAGTGAGGATAATATGGTTAATCCTAACTATGTTATTAACAATCTTGATGAAGAACATAAAAAGAGAGTATATATGGTAGATGGTGGTTCACATGATATTGCCAATTCACATCCAGATGACATAATTTCTATCTTAACAAGATAAATAAATGATATAATATATATACAAGGTGATTATATGAAAAAACTAATAATTAAAGGCAGCAAAGAATTAACCGGAGAAATTCATATTGGAGGAGCAAAGAACTCAGTAGTAGCTTTAATACCAGCTACATGTTTAACTAAAGGTAAATGTGTTATTCACAATGTACCTAATATATCTGATGTTGCTATGCTTATTCAAATGATGGAATACTTAGGATCAAAAGTAACTTATGAAAATGAAGTATTAACTATAGATAATAAAGATTTAAAGGAAAAGCCAATTCCAACTGAATTCTCATCATGTTTAAGAGCATCATATTATTTCATGGGTTCATTAGGTGGACACTTCAAACATGCTGAAATATCATTCCCAGGTGGATGTACAATAGGCGCTAGACCAATAGATATCCATTTAGATTCATTTAAGAAACAAGGATTTAAAGTTGTTGAAAAAGATGGAACTTATACTATGAGTGCATTAAAGATTAAAGGAAAAGATATATTCTTTGATTTCCCATCTGTAGGAGCAACAATAAATGTTATGTTATCAGCTGTATTAGCTGAAGGAACTACAAGAATTATAAATGCAGCTAGAGAACCTGAAATAGGTAATGTAGCTGAATTCTTAAATAATATGGGTGCTATGATTACAGGTGCTGGATCTGCTGAAATAGTGATTGAAGGAGTTAAAGAACTTCATGGAGCAGAGGTAACAGTTATACCTGATAGAATTGAAGCAGGTACTTACATTATAATTGGTTCTTTATTAGGCAGAAATTTAAAAATATCAGGAATAAATAAAGATCATTTAATCTCATTAACATCTAAATTAACAGATGCAGGAGTTAAATTAAAGTTAAATAAAGATAGTATAGTTGTAAGTAAATCTAAAAACTTAAAAGCTATTAATGTTAAAACAACATTCTATCCAGGATTCCCTACAGACTTAGGACAACCTATGAGTGCATTCTTAACTCAATGCAAGGGTGAATCTTTATTTGAAGAAACAATATATGAAAATAGATTAAGACATATACCATATTTAACTACCATGGGAGCTAATATCCAATCATTAGAGAAGAAAGCAGTTATAATTGGTCCATCACAATTAAGAGGTAGAAAAGTTAAAGCTACAGACTTAAGAGCTGGCGCGTCATTATTAGTTGCTGGTATGATAGCAAATGGTACTACAGAAGTATTTAATGTTGAACATTTATTAAGAGGATATGAAAATGTAGTAGATAAACTTAATGATTGTGGTGCTGATATTAAATTAATTGATGATTAAACTTGATTTTAAGGAAAATAAATGATATATTAATCAAGTAATTATTTCTAAGGCATGAATGTGTCTTGGCGGAAGGAGAGTAATTTATGAAGAAAAATTTACATCCAGAAACAGTAGAATGTACTTTTAAATGTGCATGCGGAGCTACTTTTAAGGCTATGAGTAATAAGCCAGAACAAAACATTGAAGTTTGTTCAGAATGTCATCCATTCTATACTGGTGCTCAAGGTAAGAAGAAAAAAACTGGTAGTATTGAAAAATTCAATAAAAAATATAATCTTGGAGAATAATAAAAAGACCTTTATACAAGGTCTTTTATTATGTCTTAATTATTGTGAAAGTCAGGAGTTGTTGTTTCTAAACATTTATTCTTACTCTTATCAAGAGTTCCTTTTTCACAAGTTAATTCATAACTTTTAATAGTGTAGCATCCGTTATTAGCTGTGTTTCCTAATTCAGAAGCACCAGTGTATTTAGTTCCATCAGGACAAGTATAATCTAGTATTGAATCAACAGCTAAATCAACTCTCTTGAAACAACGTCCATCATTTTGAATTGTTTGTCCACCCCAAGCTGAGCATCCAGTAGGATTACCATCATATGACTTATTTCTATCATATCCGCATAAATTGTCTGCATGATCTCTTTCAATGTAAGTTCCATCGTTTTTACATGTTACGCTTGTTGGATTGCTTGCCCAAGTATAACATTTATCTGCTTTTTCAGAATATTTAGTTCCATCAGGACAAGTTTTAGTTGGATTTGTATATTTCATACATATTGTATCAGTTGCTCCTAATTCATATCCATCAGGACAAGTAGGTAATTGATCGTATGCAGCATATAAAGTTAAATCTTCACAAGTTAATTTAGCTCCAACAAGAATAGCTTTACCATTTTTATCTTCCCATGCTCTAAATGAATATCCAGATTTTGTTGGATTCTTAGGGAATGATTTAATAGTAACACCATCATTATCACAAGTATAAGTTGTAGTTGATACTTTAGATCCGCCTTTTGAATCAAATGTAATTTTCATAGTCTTAGCTGTTTTATCTTTCCAATTAGCTGTTAAATTAGTATCTTTATCAAATGTTGTTGTTTCATTATATTGAACATCTTCTTCATCAGACCAATATAAGAATTCAGCTCCTTCTTTTTTAGGAGTAGGTAAAGTTACTTTTTCATCCTTTTTAACTTCTATATCTTGGATTGAATCTCCTCCGTTAGAATTAAATGTTACTTTAAATACAGTTTTTTCAGTAGTAGTAATTGTAGTAGTAGTAGTTGTATTATTTTTATTCTTATCGTTATTAATTAATATTAAAGCAACAACTACATTGATTGCTATCAATAATATGATTCCTATTACTATAATAGCAATTAGTCCTCCTTTTCCTTTCTTTGGAGTTTTAGGTTCTTCTTTAATCTCTTCAACCTTTACCTCTTCAGCAGGAACTTCTTCTTTTACTTCCTCAACTTTTATTTCCTCGTTTTCCATTTCTTTCTCCTTTCCTATTATATATATTAATTATATTTTATATTTATAATTAAAAAAAGTCTATTGTTTAGACTTTTTATTAATTTCATCAATATATAGATTATAAGTTTCTTTAGCTATCTTATCCCATGGTTTACCAAGCATTTCTTTAGCATTCTTCGATACTTCTTTTAAATGTTTAGGATTATCTAATATTTCTTTAATCTTTTCTTTATAAACATGTTCATCTAATTCACATGTGAATCCTGATATATCATTTTCTACTGTATCAGATGTAACTGATCCATCAATAAATAATCCTGGTGTCTCATTTATAGCAGCTTCTATTTGAACAAGAGATGATGCATCAAATAATGATGGGAATAAGAATAAATCTGCCCTTGCATATATTGCAGATAGATGAGTTCTATCATCTATTCTACCAGTTGTGATTACACAGTCTTCCATTTCATATTCTTTTATTTTATTTGTAAGCTTCTTTAAGTCTTCACCTTCACCTACATATATCATCTTAAATTTATATCCATCTTCTTTTAATAGTTTAAGAGAATCTAATATAAAGAATATATTCTTAATTGATGTAATTCTACCGACAAACAATAATACTTTATCGTCTTTCTTTAAATCATATATCTCGTTTATCTTTTTAATATTTTCTTCTTTATTCTCTAAAGGTTTAAGATCTGTTCCATTATAGATGACTACAGGTTCTCCTGTATATCCATAATCTCTAAATACTTTAATCATAGCATTATTGATTGCAATACATCTATCAGCTTCATTATAAGGTTTAATAATTTGTCTTATAACTGTATCTGATACTAATCTACTATTAATCTTCTTTCTAAATTCTATATCAAATCTAGTATGTATTGTAGCTATACAAGGAATATTACATTCTTTAGCTACTTTTAATCCTAAAGCACCAACAGTAAATGGTGAATGAATATGAATTACATCAAAATTCATATCTACTAGTTTCTTAAAGTCTTTTGATATTAACTTGAATTGAGGTAATCCTATATTATATTCTGTTGTTGGTACAGGAATACTCTTAATTCTTACTATATTATATGGTTTTTTACCATCATCAGCTCTACTCTTAGTATTTGGTACAACTACAGTAACATCATTATCTTTAGATAATTCTCTAGCTAAATTATCAATAACTACTATTACTCCATTTATATTTGGATAATAATCATCCATAAATATACCAATATTTAATCTTTTTTTCATATTATCACCTTATATATCTATTATATTATAAAAATGTATAGTAAAATATATTTTTACCAATTATTATGTCTATTAATGATATAATATAATTAGGGATGAGTGCATATGGGAAAGATTGGATATATATTTCAACGTATAATTCATTTAAACTATGGTAACATGTTTAAGACTATTAACATGGTGCATGATATTAATCATAAGAATAGAATAGGTATATTCTTTGATTGGGTTCATTGTGCACGTAAATATGGAGCAGGCTATGTTGATTATTATCAATTTAGAATGTTTGATATGAATGAAGATGAAAGAAAAACAATTATTACTCGTGGAATCAATAATGACATCGTAAAAAGATTTAATGATCCAACAAAGATAAACATATTTGAAGATAAAGCTTTATTTAATAAACTATTTGATAAATACCTTAATAGAGAATGGATTTATCTAAAAGAAGCTTCTGTAGATGACTTTAAGAAATACCTTAAGGGTAAAAAAGAAGTAGTAGTTAAACCTTTAGATTTATCCTGTGGTAAAGGTGTAGATAAAATTAAAGTACCAAAAGATGTTGAAAAGTTATATAATAAGTTAATCGAATCTGGACAAACATTGGTAGAAGATGTTGCTGAACAACATCATTTACTTAATGAAGTTTATCCACATTCAGTTAATACATTAAGAATAGTTACATTAAATAAGAAAGTAGTTACAGCTTATCTTAGAATAGGTAATCATGGTAATGTAGTAGATAATTTTAATCATGGTGGTATGGTTACAGCTATTGATGTAGATACAGGTATGATTAATTATCCAGCTATAGATAAGGATACAAATGTATTTGAAGTACATCCTGAAACTAAATATAAGATCGTAGGTATTAAAATACCTATGTGGGATAAGGTTAAACAAATATGTATAGATGCATGTGATGTTGTACCTGAAGTTGGATATATTGCATGGGATGTATGTTTAGGAGAGAAAAAGCCATGTCTTATTGAGGGAAATGATTTCCCAGGACATGATTTATATGAACTTCCAGTTCATAAAAAAGATAAATATGGTTTGTTACCAAGATTTGAAGAAGCTATGAAGGAGGAAAAATAATGAAGATAGGAATAGCAACTGATCATAACGGGGTTAATGAAAAAAAGATATTAATTGAATATCTAACTAAGAAGGGATATGAGATGGTTGATTATTCACCTAAGAATGATCCTCTAGATGATTATCCAAAGTTTGCACATAAAGTATGTAAGGCAATTCAAAAGCATGAAGTAGATTTAGGTATCTTATTATGTGGTACAGGTATTGGTATGGCAATAGCTGCAAATAAACATAGAGGTATTAGATGTGGTTTAGCATCTACAGTAGATGAAGCCAGACTTGCAAGAGGTCATAATAACGCTCAAATACTTGCTATGTCTCATAAAGAAGATATTGATTTATTAAGAGCAATGGCTTTAACATTTATAGAAGAACACTTCTATGCTGATGAAAGACATGTAAGAAGATTAAAAGAAATAGAAGAATACGAAGATGAGTATTAAGATTTTAGTATATGGAATAATGTTATTAGTTTCTACATTTGCAGTATCAGGAATTAAGATAAATGGTATATTTAAAACTAATCATATCTGGGAAGCTAGATTCTTCACAGGATTATTGATTATGAGCATAACTTATCTATCTGGTTCATTAATACTACAAATAATAGATGTATTTACTAATATTAATTTATAAGAAAAAGAGACTTTTAGGTCTCTTTTATTTTCTAAGAAAAAGAAAGGCGCCCCCTGAGGCACCTTCCAAAGAATAAAAAGGGGTTGGCTAGTGTGATACTAGCACCAATTCGCCTGTAAGTGAATTGGTACTATGTATACTAATCGATTAGTACATAAAAGTCAACTCAAAAACCCCCTTTTCAAGCAATTTATTAAAAAAAATTATATATGCTATAACTTTAAGTTATATATCAATATTATGTTATAATTTTAAGTTATAAATTACCTATTTTTTAATAAATGTTATAATATATTTGAGAGGAAGATATATATGGAATTATCTAATATAAAAGGTGTTGGACCTAAGACACTTGAGTATTTAAATAAACTTAATATATATGATTTAAATGATCTAATTAGATATTATCCATATAGATATAATATCTATAGACCTATTAATATAGATACAATAGATGATGATAATACATATGTAATAGTGGGTAAGATTATATCTAATCCATCTATCTTCTTTATTAAGAAAGGATTAAATAGAATATCTTTTAACTTTGAAACCAATGGTAAGATAGTTAAGATAACTATATTTAATAGACAATTTATTAAACAATACTTATCTATTGGTAAAGAAATAACTCTAATAGGTAAATATGATAAATTAAAGAATTCTTTTGTAGCGTCAGATATTAAATTATATCCTATAAAGAATACTGAAGTAGAACCTGTTTATCATATGGTACAAGGACTTAAAAGAAAGTCTTTAAGAACCCTAATTAATAATGCACTTTCAGTTGGTGATATAGAAGATGTATTACCATCATACTTAAATGATAGATATGAGCTTATTGATACCTTTAAAGCTATTAAAGAAGTACATAATCCAACTTCTACAGATTTATTAAAGAAATCTAAATTAAAACTTAAATATGATGAATTATTTGAATTTATGTTTAAGATAAATTTACTTAAGTTTAAATCTAGAGTTTTTAATGATTTTTATATTAAAGAAGTAGATGATAAAGTATTACCTAATATATTAGATAAGATTCCATTTAATCTTACAGAAGATCAAATAAGTGCTATAGATGATATTATAAATGATTTTAAAGATGAAAAGAGAATGAATAGACTAGTATTAGGTGATGTTGGATCAGGTAAGACAATAGTATCCTTTATTGCTTGTTTAATTAATAAAGAATGTGGATATCAATCAGCTATACTTGCACCTACAGAAGTATTAGCTAATCAACATTATGATAATTTCACTAAATTATTTCCTGATATAAGTGTTAGGTTATTAACAAGTAGTACAAGTGCTAAAGATAAAAAGTTAATAATGGACGAGTTATCAACAGGCAAAATAGATATCTTAATTGGTACTCATGCAATTATATCTGATAACATTGAGTTTATGAACATTGGTTTAGTTGTAACTGATGAACAACATAGATTTGGAGTTAATCAAAGAAAAGCCTTACAAAACAAAGGTATGAATGTAGATGTATTATATATGTCTGCTACACCAATACCAAGAACTTATGCTTTAACTATATATGGTGATATGGATATATCTATGATTAAATCTAAACCAGCGGGTAGAAAAGAAATAATTACTAATCTATATGATATGAAACATATTAAAGATGTATGTGATGTTATTACTGAACAAATAAATGATAATCATCAAGTGTATGTAGTTGCTCCTTTAATAGATGATGAAGAAGATAGGGAAGAACTTCAAGACTTAAAGAAGATAAAAGAATTATTAGTAAATAACTTATCTATTAAACCATCTATTGAAATATTACATGGTAAAATGAAACAAGTTGATAAAGATATAGTAATGAATAAGTTTAAAGAAGGTGAAATAGATATATTAATATCTACAACTGTTATTGAAGTAGGAGTAGATGTTAAAAACTCTACAGTCATGACAATCTTTAATGCTGAAAGATTTGGTTTAGCTACACTTCATCAGTTAAGAGGAAGAGTAGGAAGAAATGAATTACAATCATACTGTTTATTAATATCAGATAAAGAAACAGATAGATTAAAAGTAATGTGTGAATCTAATGATGGATTCTACATAGCAGAAAAAGATTTTGAGCTAAGAGGATCTGGAGATTTATTTGGTACTAAACAACATGGTGATATGGTATTTAAAATAGCTGATATTAGAACAGATATGAAAATATTATTACAATGTAAGAAGGATACTGAAGAGTTTATAAATAATAATATAGATATAGGATTTAGAGATTATCCATATTATAAAGTAATAGAAGAAAAACTATTAAATAACGATTAAAAAAGAGACTTTATAGTCTCTTATTTTATTTAGTTTTTTTCTTACTGAAATCTGCACTAATTATGTACTTTCTTTTCCAAGAAGATGGATGTAGTATAGTATCAAAAGTATCATCAGTGAAATCTCTACCAGGATAATATCTTGATTTAGATAGTTTATAACCAAGATCCTTTATAGAGCTAGCAAAATCAATAATATCTACAGTAATAATATTTTTATCAATATTAATTTCTTTTGGAAAATAATGTATGCTTTCTAGTTCGTCCGTGTCATATTCCTTATTAATATCTCTTCTTGTTTCATATATCCCATCTACTAATATAGAAGATGTATATAATGTAGCATTTGTATATTCAATTGGTAAATAATTAAATATTAATTGTCCGTTCCAAAGTAATCTGGATAGTTAATTAGTAAATTCATCATCCAATTTTTTTTGTATTGTATAATTACAGTTATTTGTTTTTAAGTATTTATAGTTTAATATCAGTTCATCTAAATGAGCCACTTCACAGTAGAATTTAGGTTTAAAGTATAATTCGATTTCGTCGAAAACATAATTTAAATCTCCTGACTTATCCACTATATCTTTCATAGTGCTCTCAAATTCTTTAACCCCTTCTTCAGTGTTAACGGAATTAACAATCTCTTTTTTGGTGATTGGTTTTCCTTCGATTTTAAATAATTTGGTTATGTCTTCTTCATCCTTATCGTAATTAATACTTACTAACACATATTTTTTTTCATGAGTTTTAATTAATTCATCTCTATATTTTTTTAATTCTTCAATATTCATAAAAATCCCCCTTTTTTTAATATTAATTATTCTTTTTAGTTTTCTTAAGATTTCTGAAATCTGCTAGAGCTATTCTTCTACCACAAGTATAATCATATGAATTAATAATTGAATGAATAAAGTTTTCATCATTATCCATATCAGGATTTATACTAATTCGTGAATAATAACCTCGGCTTTCTATAATTCTATTAAATTCTTCAATATTTACAATAATGTTCTTACTTTCTGTTTTTATATTAGTACATTCTTTCCATTCACAATAATCTTCTTCGTTATATTCTTGAGTTATGGTATTTATATCTCTTTCAATTTCATTGTTATCATCATCTAATATTTCATATGCAACTACATCTGCATCATTAAAATTAATAGGTACATTACTAATAATTATGTTACCGTTTTTTATTAATGATCTTAAAAAATAATACATAGCTTTCTCATTTATTATTTTATTTGCTAGTTTATAAAACATATCAAATAAATCTCTGGCATAAGATATATTACAGTAGAATTTATAATTTGAATATAAATAAATTAAATCAAAATCATAACTACGCTCTACAGATTTATCCACTATATCAGCCATAACTCTTTCGAACTCTTTAACCCCTTCTTCAGTATTAGTGTTATTCATTATTTCTTCTCTGGTCATTGGTTTACCTTCTATTTTAATAAATTCATCCCAATCTATATCTTCGTCTTCAGTAAAATCAATATTTATACAGATATATTTATTATCTTTATTTCTTAATAATTTATTTCTATATTGTTTTAATTCTTCAACATTCATAATAATCCCCCTAATTATCTCTTTTTTGTTTTCTTAAGATTTCTAAGATCGGCAGTAAATGTTCGTCTTGTTACGTCTTCTCCCTCTTCCAGAATAGCCTCTTTAATTTGACAAATTATATCTACTTCTTGCCAATCCCAGTCAATTGTTTTATATCCTAAGTCAGCAATTGCTTTATTATAATCTTCTAAATTAACTATTATTTCTTTACTTTTTAAAAACATTTCCTTGAATTCTTCCCAGTTTTCATCGCCATAATCATCTATGTTATATTGTTTAGTAATATCAGTATCATCAATATCATTATAGTATGATATTAATCTTGCATAATTAAACATAATTGGAACATAATTGGTAATTATATCTCCGTTCTCTATACATTCATCCAGTAAATATGGTAATTCACGTACAGCTCGTTTATATCCTTCTTTATACAATAAGTCATGTAACTCAATTATTTTGTTTACTTTGCTTACTTCACAATAAAACTTTATATTTGAATATAAATAAATTTTTTTATAATCGTAATTAAATATTTTACTTTGATTTATTACATCTACCATTGTTTTTTCGAATTCCCTAATACCTTCTTCGGTATTAGTGTTATTCATTATTTCAGTCTTAGTAAGTGGTTTACCATCAGTTTTGATGTAGTGTTTATGCTTTTTTAAATCATATCCTACTTTAACACAAATATATTGTTTTTCATGATTTTTTAATAACTCATTTCTATATTGTTTTAATTCTTCAATATTCATAAAAATCCCCCTAATTATTTCTTTTTCTTTTTATCTTCTTCATTTGGTTGAAATTTTCTTGATGTAATTACTTTATATTTTATGTTAATTGTTTTTTTGTATAATGCTTCAAATAATCTTCTTTTAAATCTAATTAAGAATTGTTGATCATCTATTGGTATATTAGTAAATTTCAATTTATATTCATGTTCCATTATTTCTTGTTTGTTTTCTTTGTTTTCTTTTCTTATATCGTTTAATTCTTTATGATATTTAAATATTTCATATAACTCTTCATCAGAAAGATCAGCATAATCATCTAAATAACTATAATCAACGTTTCCATTTCCATCACGATGTATTTCTTCTTCATCAAATAAGAAGTCATCGTCATCATCATCCATACAATCTACACCTAATAGTTTAGTTGCATACATACATAAGTCACGACCATCATAGTTACTATAATCTTTATCTGCTTCCATATCTTCAAATATCTTATGCACTAACATCCATAGTTCATAAGAGTTTCCAATTAGATCCCCCTCATATTTATCCCAATCTTTAATATAAGAATCTATTTGTTTTTTTATAAAATCTATAAGATATATTCTTCCACTTACGTAATCAGCAAGATATTTGTCATAGACAGCAATTATATTACATATATATTGATTTATATCTACGTCTTTTAAATCTTCTTTATTCTCATAATCAATATGTAATTTGTCTTCTAGGTTAATTCTATATTTATCATTAAATATACTTATAACCATTTGCTTTGCAATAAAGTCTGTTATGATGCTGTCTTGTTTAAACTCATATTTTGCTAATGCGAAACCTAACCCCATATCTTTTTTGATTTCATCACTTTCTTGATTAAGTATTAATTGATAATCCATCATCTTTTTAAGATATAAATATTCTGCTCTAAGATAATCATTCTTTTCTCCAGTAGAAACATATTTTAATATAGTGTTTCTAAGTAGTACTTCATTTTTACTTGAAATACATAAGTTGTCAAAATCAATCATTTCATTTCATTCTTTCTAATTTGTATCAACGAATTGCCTTGTACTATAATCGAACTATTACTTATAGCTCCCCTTGATACATCTTTATATATTAGTAAATATATTTGTTGGCATCAGTATTTTTATTTATTTTTCCTTTCTTTAAATACTGCCCCTGTACAAAGGCAACAGATAAGAATATCACTTTAAATATATTTTGTCAAATTAAAAAACAAGGATTATTTCCTTGTTTTAATATCTGGTGTTTTTTCATCAGTTAATACTGAATCATAAGTTAATATATATCCAGCTATATCTAATCCATGTTCTTTTAAGAATTGTTTATATTCTTCACTCTTAGGATAATATATCTCTTTTTCTACTGCATCACTTACAACTTCTTGGCTGATATTTAGTGATTTTAGGTGTTCTTTTTTATTATATACTTTGATATTATTTGTTGGAGTACTATGTGATTTCCAATCATATAATTTACTCGGAGATATAGTCGTTAATGATCTAATAAATCCCTTACTATTATGTTCATTTAAATCATTCTCATCTCTTAATAAAACTAAATTATATCTTCTATTTGGTGATAGTAATCCATTCTTATCTTCTGTTACTATAAAACTATAATTAGGTTCAGGATCATTATTTCCTGCAAGTCTGTCTTTTTCTCGTCTAACTGATACTTCATAACCGGTTTCCATATTATATAATTCTTTAGTTGTTTCAAATGTATCTAAATATAAGAATGGTTTTACTTTAGTAAATAGTTTGGCTAAAACAACCGTATCTTCAGTTGTTAGTGTTTTATCTCCTATTGAATAATGTATATTATTTTCATGTGTATGGTAGAATAGTGAGTCCTCAATTCCAGTCGATATATTTGAAATATTTTTAATTGTAGTTATTGAATTTCTTTCTTGATTATCTAGTAAGTCAGCATAAATTGTTTTGTATAATCTATTACTTTTAATTGTTTTGTAATCTATTCCTAATAAATGACATAACATATCTTCATCAAATTGAATATCAATGAATTTATTATTGTAATTTCCAATTAATACTTTATCATAATAAGAATTATAGTATTTAAAGATTGCTTCTCTTACCATATCATATATTACTTGTACATCATCACTAGTGAATTCTAGATCATTATCTTTAATATAATCTTTTAAATTATATGTATTATTATTTTCAGTTATTGTTTGACTTATTCCATTTTGACTATATGCACCAGCTAATATGCAATATTTATCATATTTATCTCTTTTAAAGAAATGAATTTTATCATATTTATATAATGAATTCTTTATATAATTTGTGATTATATTCATTTTATCTTGTGAATCTGAATCACCTATTTGGCTATTATTTATTGTAGTGATTAATTCAGGGATTTGTATTTCATCATATAAATATTTAATAATATCATTAGTTCTTGAATCCAGATTATTTACGTTTGTAATACTTGTATCGTTAGGATTTTGTTTATATGTATTCATAGCTATTGATAATAATAAACTATCAATGTTTACTCCTAATCTCTGTTCTATTTCATCAGATATACTGTCTAAAAATAGATACTTCTTTCTTTCAATTTCTTTAATTTTTTCTTTACTATCTATATACTGTTGAATTACTTTTTCATATTTTCTTCTATCATATTCTTTTTCAGGTGTTACATATAGCTCTGGGAATACTGTATAGAAGTCTCTCGTTTCTTGAGTCTCTTCTTTAATAATATCATTTATACCTTGTTGTCTGATTTTATGTGCAGCATCATTTTTTTTGATTTTGTTAATATCACCAGCAAAAACTACAGCCATACATACCACCTCTATTATAATAATTATAACATGATATTTATTTGTATTTATTTATATAATTATTTGTTTACATTTATAAATAAAAAAAGGGACTCCCATAAGGGAGTCATTCAGAGGAACAATCATAACTAGTTTTCTTGCTTTACTATTAGTGTAAATTAATAAAAAACTCTACTCACGACTTTAAACTAAATGTTATAATTATACTAGGAGGCTGTTATGGAAAAAAGACCAATAAATGGATATAGTGTAAACAATGAACTAATTTCTGGATCAGAATTTTATGGAGAGATTGGAACATTACTTGGTGTAATTGAAAAAGATGAAAAACTTTATGCCATTATTGAAGATAAAAATGGTAGATTATTTTCTAAAAATGTTGTTATTGAGACAAATGTAGTAATGACTAAAAATGGACCTGCTGTTACTGAAACAGTATATGCCGGCGAAAAAAATATTCCTATACCAGAAAGTACGGAAGACTATATAAGAGATGGAATAGCAAAATATAACAATTTAGATTTCTTATATGAAGGAGAGGTAAATATTGATTTGGCTTTAGCTCAAAATGATTCCTTTTTTGTAGGTGAAGATAATTTTATAGATTATTTAAGTGATTTAAAGAAAAGAAATCCTGCAACTCCATTATTAGATAGTTTAAAAGAATATCCATATGAACAAGAACAACATTTCAATCGTATATAATTAATTATTAAAATATTATAAGGGCTTAGGCTCTTTTTTGTTTTTTATCATAAAAAAAGTGGAGCCTTTCGGCTCCTTCAGGGGGTTTTGGTTGATATACTCTAACATTGGTTAAATCGTTAGAGTCTACCGGCTATGTTTACCATAGCCTATTATAATATTACTAAATATGTTTTATAAAATCAATTATATTTTTATAAATAATAAAAGAGTAGGTTATTCTTTCCAGATAACCTTACTCTTTTTATTATTAACTTCAGTCTTAAATCTAAATAACACTGGTATCAATATAAAACCAATTACAACATATAACATAATCTTAATATCACTTATAAAGAATGCACATATACCTACTACCAATATTCTAAATATATTTTGAGTACACTCATATAATAAATTGAAGTTGTGGAATTCATAATTCTTAGATAACTTTAATAACTCCTTATTAAATGATTGTTCATACATCTTAGTTCCTAATCCACTTATAAATGTAATCACATACAATATTATTCCATATGTATTAATCTGTAATACCTTAAATACCAACAAGAATATAATACTAAACACTAAATAATTCTTATCCTTATTAATTAATCTAGCATATACATATACAAATATAATAGTTGCTAACTGAGCAAGTAAATTAATTATTCCTACAGCAGTATAAGTATTCCTTACATATATAATAATATACAAAGGTAACATAAAAGTAATAACATTCTGTAATTCATAACAACCTATATTAATAATACTAGATATAGGAGTAACCTTAATAGTCTCCACTATATTGAGCTTAATATCATTTATCTCATGATTAAACTTTAACTTACATATACAATAAAGACCTACCAACAATAACAATGTAGATATCACAGTAATAACTTGTATATTAATATATTCAAGTAAAAGAGAACCTACATATGATGATAATAATAAAGCTAATTGATTCAATATAGAGACCCATGAATAATCTTTAGATATATTATCTTTACCTATTACTTTAAAAGTATAATACCTTCTAGACATCCAATAACTTCTTCTATATAAAGCATATAAGAATGATAATATAAATAAATATATATGATTTAACTGAATATAATTTAAACATACTTGTACTGCTATAAATGCAATTATACCTATGAATGTTAATAACTTATTAGAGTATTTCTTAGATATTTGTATACAAGGGAATGCTAATATAAATGAGAATATATTAATTAATAAATAATATGAGATAACACTATGAAGATTAAAGCCTGCTTTAAATAATACAGTACCTATAAATACTTCTATTAATGATCTAGCAAATGTAGATAAGAATACATACCTATTAAACTGTTTTTGATTATCTTCCATATTATCACTTCCATAAAAAAGGAGCTAGATATATTTCTATTCCCTCTATAATATTTCTAATATATTTAAATAATATACTATAACCTTTGAATTTTCTTTTGGTTTATTAACAAAATAATATCCTTTTATATCTTTCTTTTTCTTTACTTTTGTAGCGAGTACTTCTACATATAGTTTAAAGTTATCTTTTTCATCAACTATTAATGCTTTATGTGGTATAAAATTACTTGCATTAAAGTGGATATAGTATTTAACTACTCTGAAATCTAATTTACCTTTTATTAGTTTATTTATGTTTCTAGAATTCATTGTAATTATTGCACATTCACTATACTTTTTATGTAGTTTATTTCTAAATCTACTATTAGATATCTTATCACTACCTAGATCTTTCATACCTATTAGTTTTAAATAGTTTTGTATTCTTTTTAAATACTCTAATTCTTGAGTACTATAATACTTTAAATCCTTCTTTTCAATTTTAAATGATTCAGGTGAATAATATAATGCTCTAAGTACTTCTTCAAATGAATGCCCATGATTATGTCCAACTACTACAGTCCATTTTTTACCTTTTAAAGAACCTTCAACATGTTTATCAATAAATGGATAATATAAACCAGCCAATGATATATCTTCTAATCCATAACTTATTTCCGGATATATCTCTAGTCTATCATCATTATTAAAACATACATATTCCATTACTTGTCTTTCTTCATCCCAGAATGGTGTAGGTAAATTATTCTTTTTATATTTATCATATCTTTTATTAAAATTATTAATATCAAAATCAGCCATATTATCACCCTGTATATATTATATCAACTATAATAATATTACTAAATATATATTATAAATCAATATACATTATTTAGTAATTATTAATTAATTGACTATAGATAATATATATGGTATATTTTTAATACTTTTAACTGATCAGACCTTAAAGGAGTCGGGTTACAGAAGTAACAATGGAATTAAACATCCATGGGACAGTTATATATGCCTAGGATGTTTTTTTAATCCTTAAAAAGGAGTATTAATATGAATAAAAAGGAATTAGATTTTACTAAAGTAGCTAATAAAGTATCTATTATAGCTATATTAGCTAATTTAATCTTAGCTATATTTAAATTATTAGCAGGTATTATAGCTCATTCGAGTGCTATGATAAGTGATGCTATTCATTCTGCTTCGGATGTATTTAGTACTATAGTTGTAATAATAGGTATTAAATTATCAGGTAAAGAAGCAGATAAAGATCATCCATATGGCCATGAGAGAATTGAATGTGTTGCTGCTATATTATTATCTATAGTATTATTTGCTACTGGATTAGGAATATTTATAAATGCTTTAAAAACAATTATAAATGGTGAATATAATAATATGGAAGTACCTGGATTACTTGCTTTAATAGCTGCTATAGTATCTATTATTATTAAAGAATTAATGTATTGGTATACAAGATATTATGCTAAACAAATTAATTCATCCGCTTTAATGGCAGATGCATGGCATCATAGATCAGATTCTTTATCATCTATAGGCGCTTTAATAGGTATTATATTTGCTAGATTAGGTTTTCCTATCATGGATTCAGTTGCTAGTATAATAATATTTATATTTATTATTAAAGCATCAATAGAAATATTTAATGATGCTGTTAGTAAAGTAGTAGATCATTCATGTGATGAAGAAATAGAAAATGAAATATATAACTATGTTATTAACCATAAAGATGTTATAGATATAGATCTATTAAGAACAAGATTATTTGGTAATAAAATATATGTTGATTTAGAGATACAATTAAAAGGTGATTTAACATTAAATAAAGCACATAAAATAGCTGAAGAAATACATGATGATATTGAAGACAAGTTTAGTGATGTTAAACATGTAATGGTACATGTTAATCCATCAAATAAAAAGAAATAAAGTAAAAATACGTTATTTCTTTTTATTTATTAATATAATTATCATTTATTAATGATTTTAAAAGATACTTATATGCAAAATAGTAATATTGTGATGTTTTACATTTATATAAAGTTAGTATATAATTTAGTATGAAAAGTATAACTAGTTATACTTAAAGGAGGTAAACATGAAAGATAAGTTTGTAGGTATAGCTAAGGTTGGAGAAAAAGGACAAATAGTTATTCCAAAGGAAGCTAGAGATATGTTTGATATTAAACCAGGTGATTCAGTTGTTGTGTTATGTGACAAAAAGAAAGGAATGGCTATTATTAAATCTGAAGTAATAGAATATACTATGGATAAAATAATGCCTGATAAAAAATAATGAAAACAAGAAAACATTATTTAGATAATATTAGATGGATCACTTTGTGTGTTGTTATTATATATCATGTGTTTTATATTTTTAATTCAAGTGGTGTAATATCAAATATTGGAGTAAAAGGAATTAAAGAGTTAGATACAATATGTGTTTTTACATATCCATGGATTATGTGTTTATTATTTGTTGTATCTGGTGTATCTACAAAATATTCATTAGATAATAAAACAAATAAAGAGTTTATTAAAGATAGAGCTAAAAGAATATTAGTTCCAAGTATTATTGGAATATTTGCATATGGTTGGATAACTGGATTGATGACTAATTATTATTCAGATATATTTGCAGGTAATGGTGCTATGATACCAGGATTTATAAAATATATTATTTGGTCATTGATAGGTATTGGACCTTTATGGTATGCTCATGTATTATTTGTAGCTTCATTATTAATTGTTTTAATTAGAAAAATTGATAATAAAAATGTTTTAGATAATCTTTTTAATAAAATTAATTTACCAATTCTATTTTTATTATTTCCATTAGTTTGGGGTTCTTCATTTATATTAAATACACCAGTTATTACAGTATATAGATTTGGAATATATTTATTGATGTTCTTATTTGGATATTATATTTTTTCAAATGATAAGATTATAAATAAATTAGAAAGTATTTCTTTACCACTTGGAATAATTACTTTAATAACAGGTATAGTATTCACTGTAACTAATTATGGAGTTAATTTTGGATCAAATGAATTCTTAACTAATATATTTACTAATATCTATTTATGGTTAGTTATATTATCAGCATTTGGTCTATCAAAGAAATATTTGAACTTTAATAATAAATTTACTAATTATATGAATAAGAATAATTTTAGTTTCTATGTATTACATTATACAATAGAGCTTATAATAGCATTTATCCTTGTTGAATATATTAAACTAAATAATTTTATATTTAATTATATTATTCTATTATTAGGAACAATAATTTTATTACCTTTAATAACTGAAATTTTAAAAAGAATTCCAATCGTAAATAGATTATTACTTGGTATAGTAAAGCAACAGAAGATAGATATGGATACTAGTTTAAAAGTTAATGAATAAAGAAGATTATTATCTTCTTTTTTTATGTGTATTAAAAGGAAGAGAAGGTGCACTTCTCTTTTTATTTGTTTTCAATTAATGATTTGGTATTTGATATTTTCATATCTTTCTTTAATTGTTTAATGCTTTTATCTGGAGTAGGTAAGTCTTCTGGCATAGTGCCTCCAAGATCTTTAATAGTCTTTCTGACTTTTTTGCCTACCTCATAATGAACACTGTTAGCTGTATATTCATTATCAACTTTTTCTCGTTTTAATTTTGCTTCAGTTTGAGCTGACATGAATATGTTAGCAGCTAATTCTTCGCTACCCATGTAATCAAGAATTTCTTCTCTATATCTAATTCCTTTTCTTTTAGCTATATCATCTGCTGTTTCACCATTATATAAACCTTTATAACCAGCATTATAGAAAACGTCCATTCGTTTAACTCCGGCTTCACGTGCAGCCTTATTTAATCTATTATTATGTCTTCTACTCATCTCTCTATTATAGATTCTTTTTTCGTCTTCTGTAAGTTCATCATAATCCTTTTCAATGATTTCTTGTATTCTAGTTTTTATTGCAAAGTACGTTTGAGCTAAAGCTATTACATCCTTATTAGTATCACCATTTTGTGCAATTATATAACAAGCATATCTAGAAAGCTTATAGTCTAGTATTTTTTTAGTAGAAATGCCGGCATTTACTATTTTGTTGACTTCAACAAAATCGGGTTCTACCTGGCCTCGAGCGCGATAACATGTCGTCTTTGCTTTTTCAATAGTTAGATTAAAATTACGCCATTCTTTATATTGTAGTGCTTGTTGTAATTCTCTAGCATTCCAATATTCCTTTCCATCTTCATCTATATGTCTTATAGATTCAAATATGTTTTCAGTATTATTTATTAAATTATTTATCATTTTCCAAAATCCTCCTGTGTTTACGAATTTACCGGCTTCAGTAAAATCGTGATTGAGTTATTATCATTTTGGCTGTGCCGACAAAATGATGCATACCATATCGCTCACGTGGGCGAAATGGTTAATTATTATTTATATTGTTTATCAAATATATCGTAATCTCTCCAATCTTTTCTTTTCAAAATCTTACTTGATATTACTCCGAAGTAATAATTGAATACGTAATATCTATCAAGTGCATATGCGTCATAAAAACTATGTAGTCTATCATATGCCTCTTGTATGTATTCACTATCTCTAATAATATAATCTATTTCTTTTAAATATTTCTTTTTCATTTTCCAAAATCCTCCTAAAATTTATTTTATAATATGTGGTACAATAGAGAGTTAAATAAAAGTCCATATAAATGGATCAATTATCTTCTTCATCAATTGGAACTATCTTAATAGTGTATCCCATAGGCTTTAATGCTTTGATTAAAGTATTAACTTGTGGGTGAACTAGATAATTCTCAATCTTAGCAATTTGTTCTCTTATTAGGCCACCTTGTTCTGCCATCTTCTCTTGGCTTAACTTGTGATTCTTTCTTAGCTTAATAAAATCCTGTATCAATTGCCACTCGAACTCTTCGGTCATCTTCATTCTCTCTATAGCTTGTTCTTCAGTTATAACTCTCATACTATATCACCTTAAATTCATTGTAGTATAAGTGGTACAATAAAGTCAAGCATTAATTTTTAGTGTATGTGTATTAAATAGAGAATGTGATTCTCTTGTAATTTTAATTACATCGAATTCGATGCAATTAAAAGAATAAAAAAAGAAGCGTGTCTCTAACGGCTAATGATAAGTCCCTAGCTAAAACGTCCAAGACGGATAGAGTATTTGCTTCTACTGATAAAATAACATAATAAATTCATAATTATCAATTTTATACGTATCATTCTTTAACATATTATTTAAATATGTTAAAAAAATAGTAAAAATTTAACATATTATTTGAATGTGTTAAAAAAATATAGTAAAATTATATATGTAAGGAGGGATAATATGAAATTATTGCCATTTAACGAGTATGATTATAAAACTCCAAGAATCATGGAAGCACTTAATGAAGCATCTAGATCACTTGCAGAACTAAAGGGATTTGCTAGTTCAATTCCTAATCAACATATTCTAATTAATGCTATCACAATAAATGAAGCTATTGATAGTAGTGCTATAGAAAATATAGTTACAACACATGATAGTATATATAAAGTATTAACTGAAAGTGGATATAAGGAAGATGCTGCTAAAGAAGTAGTAGATTATAGAGGAGCTATTTGGCATGGATATGAAGTGATTAATAAAAAAGGATTTATATCTACAAATGTTTTAGTGGACTTACAATCTATGATTGAACCAAATAAACCAGGTATAAGAAAAACTGCAGGTACTCAATTAGTTAATAGTAAAACAGGTGAAGTAATATACACACCACCTCAAGAAGAAAAAGAAATAAGAGATTACTTAAAGAACTTGGAAGATTATATTAATACAAAAGATGATGGTATTGATCCTTTAATTAAAATGGCATTAATACATTATCAATTTGAATCTATTCATCCATTCTATGATGGAAATGGAAGAACAGGAAGAATTCTAAATGTTTTATATCTAGTATTAAATAACTTATTAGATAGTCCTATTCTATATTTAAGTAATTATATAAATGATACAAAAGATGAATATTATAGATTATTATCTGATTTAAGAAATAATAACAATTATGAAGATTGGATTATATATATTCTTAAAGGAGTAGATATAACTTCTAAACACACAATAGAATTAATTAAAAAAATACAATCATTAATTGATTCATATAAAGAAGAATTTATGACTAAATTACCTAAAGTATATTCTGATGAATTATTAGATTCAGTATTCTATGAAGTATATACTAAGATTAATTATATAGAAGATAGATGTGGTGTTACTAGACAAACAGCTGCAACATATCTAAATAGTCTTGTGGAAGCAGGATTATTAGAATATGAAAAAGTTGGTAGAGAAAGTATATATAAGAATACTAGATTAATAGAACTATTAAGTAAGTTCTAATTAATCATAATAGAGGTGTAATAATGAAGAATAAAAAATTAATTAATTGGTTATGTCTATCTGGTATTATAAGTATTATATTTTACTTATTACATGATATAATTGGTGCTATGAATTATCCTGGATATAACTGGATGAGTCA
>JAFXXB010000033.1 GCA_017542465.1 Bacilli bacterium
AATTGGTTTCCAGGTCATATGAATAAAGCTCGTAAGGAAATGATAGAACTATTACCACAAGTAGATTTAGTATATGAAATAATAGATTCTAGAATACCTAAGAGTTCTAAAATAGTAGATATAGATAATATTGTTAGAAATAAACCTAGAATATTAATTATGTCTAAAGTAGATTTATGTGATATAAATGAAACTAATAAATGGAAGAGTTATTATGAATCTCAAGGTTATAAAGTAGTATTAGTTAATTTTAATGATGCTAATGATTTTAAAAAGATTGTTAATGCAACTAAAGAAATATCTGATGAAATAAATAATAAGAGAATTAATAAAGGATTAAAACCTAAAGAGATAAGAGCATTAGTTGTAGGTATACCTAATGTAGGTAAATCTACATTCATTAATAAGATGGCAGGTAAGAAAGTTGCACAAGTAGGTAATATGCCAGGTGTAACTAAGAATTTAGTATGGTTAAAAACAAACTATAATATAATATTACTTGATACTCCAGGTATTCTATGGCCTAAGTTAGACGCTCAAGAGTTAGCTTTGAACCTTGCTTCATGTGCTGCTATTAATATTGAAATATTAGATAAACATGAAGTCGCATGTCATATATTAAATAAATTAAGTTCATATTATCCTAATATATTAAAAGAAAGATATAACTTAGATGAATTCAATAATGATCTTATTGAAGAATCATATGAAATAATAGGCAAGAAATATGGATGTTTAATTAAAGGTGGAGAAATAGATTATACTAGAGTATCTAATCAAATAATAAATGATATAAGAAATGAAAATGTTAAGAATATAACATTTGATAGAAGATAGTAATAACTATCTTTTTTTGTTATAATAAAACATGTGAGGATGATATAATGTTTAAAGTAGATAACATAGATTTATTATCTTATGAAAAAGAATTATATAAAAAAGGTATAACTAAAATATGTGGAACAGATGAAGTTGGACGTGGACCTTTATGTGGGCCTGTCGTAGCTGCTGCATGTATATTACCTGTTAATTATTGTATAGAAGGATTAACTGACAGTAAAAGATTAACTGAGAAAAAAAGAGAAAAGTTATATGATATTTTAATAAATGATCCTAATGTTATATATGCAGTAGGTATAGTAGATGAAAAAAGAATAGATGAAATAAATATAAGAGAAGCATCTAAAGAAGCTATGATTCAAGCTATTAATAAGTTAAGTGTTAAGCCAGAGCATGTTTTAATAGATGCAATGAACTTAGATATTGATATTCCCCAAACAGCTATTATACATGGTGATGCTTTATCATTATCTATTGCTGCTGCATCAGTTATAGCTAAAGTAACAAGAGATAATATGATGATAGAATTAGATAAAACATATCCTGAATATGGATTTGGAAAACATAAAGGATATCCTACTAAAGATCATATTGAGGCTGTTAAGAAATATGGTGTATTACCTTTTTATAGGTTTACATTTTCACCAATAAGTGAAATAATTAAAGATGATAATAAGAAGGGAAGATGAGTGAATGAAGAAGCTTATTTTTAATAGATTAGTACTTAGTACTTTAATATTATTTATAGTTACTTTCTTTTGTGAAGTATATGTTAGAGTATTAGTTGAAAGCCCAATATTTGCTTTTCCAACTATTAGAATAGCTATATCATGTTTAGCTATTGCTTTATTCTATTCATGGTTATTTCATTTCTTTAAACCAATAATACAAAAAGTATTTAACATTATTTATGTTATAGCAGTTACAGTTGGTTTATTCTCTGAAATGTGTATGTATATAAACATTGGTTTCTTTATGGGATTAGGTAATGCTGAACAAGGTGGCAAAGTAACTGATTATATATTTGATGTTATGAAATCACTTGATTGGTCTTACTGGATTTTATTTGTTCCTTTAATATTAGGATTAGTTTATTATATATTCTTTGAAGGTAAAATAATTAAAATGTTTAAAAAGATTAAAGGGAAAAAATATACAAAACCTCAAAAGATATTTATTGGAGTTTTACCTTTATTCATTGTAGGTATATTATTAGGTATTCATTATATAACTATTAGATCAGATAAATTCCAAGATCCATTACAATTAGATCCAAATTATGCTGTATGGTTATATCCAAGTAATTCTAATATGTCAGTTAATAACTTTGGTGTAATTATGTATTTATATTCTGATACTAAGAGTATGATGAAACATACAACAGAAGAAGATGTGGCATATTTATATCCTGAAGCATCTGAAGGTGGAGTTACTCCTAAAGAGGAAGTAGTTGAACCAGATTATAAGAGAGAAATAAATGATGCAGCATGGAATGAATTAAATAATAATACATCTGATGGAACTTATAAGAAATTAAATAATTATTTTATGAATAGACCTATATCTCAAAAGAATGAGATGACAGGAATATTCAAGGGTAAAAATGTAATAGTAATGTTAATGGAATCTGTTAATGAAATAGCTATATTAAATGAAAATGATTTCCCAACATTATATAAGATGTATCATGAAGGTATAAGTTTTACTAATAACTTTACTCCAAGAAATAACTGTTCAACAGGTAATAATGAAATGACAGTTAATACATCATTATATACAATTAATAATACATGTACTGCAAATACATATACAAAGAATGTATATCCAGAAGCATACATGTCAATGTTTAAAAAGATAGGTTATTCAACATCTGCATATCATGATTATACTCAACATTATTATTATAGAGGTACTTATTTACCTCATATGGGTGCAGATAAATACTATGGTGTTGATGATTTAGGAATGAAATGGAATCCTATTTATCAAGAATGGCCTTCTGATAAAGTAATGTTCCAACAAGCTAAAGATAAATATATGAAGAATACTCCATTTGCAGCATTCTTTGTAGGTGTTACAACTCATAGAACTTATAATCAAGCTTCTGAGTTTGGTGATAAGTATACATATCTATGGAAAGATAAGAATTATCCTATAGAAACTAAGAGATATTTATCTAAGATGAAAGAGTTAGATTTAGCTCTTGAAGAATTATTAAAAGAGTTAGAAGAAGAAGGTATTTTAGATGATACTGTTATAGCTTTATTTGGTGATCATTATCCATATGGATTAACTGATACTCAAATAAATGCATACTTAAAAGAGAATGCAACATATACAGTTAAGAGTACATCAACAACAGATCATAATGTTGACAGAACTCCAATGATAATATATAATTCAGGTCTTAAGGAACCAGTAGTAGTTGATAAATATACAACTATAATTGATTTATTACCTACATTATTTAACTTATTTGATGTAGAGTATGATCCAAGATTATATTTTGGAACTGATGCATTCAGTAAGATTCATCCAGATAGAGCATATTTTGTTGATGGATCATGGCAAGATAAGAATGCTTCATATTATGCACCATCTGCAAGATTAACTTACTTTGAAGGTGCAACTAAATATGATGCAACAGCATTAAGAAATATCAATGCTGATATTAATCAAAAACAATCAATGTCTGCATCAGCTATTAGATCAAATTATTTCAAATACTTAGGTGAAGGTTTAGAAAAATATGCATATCTAAACAAGCCTAAAGAAGAGGAAAATAAAGAAGAGACTACTGAAGGACAAACAGAATAGGAATGATTTTATGAAACTTGTAATAGTGGAATCTCCAGCTAAAACTCATTCAATTGGTAACTACCTTGGAAAAGATTTCAAGGTAGTTTCTTCTAAAGGACACATAAGAGATTTAGCAACAACTGGTAAATTTGGATTAGGTATAGATGTTGATAATAACTTCGAACCTAATTACAAGATTAAAGCAGGAAGAAATAAAGATGTAACTGCTTTAAAAAAGGATGCAAAAGAAGCAGATCTTGTATATCTTGCAACCGACCCAGACCGTGAAGGAGAAGCAATAAGTTATCATTTATATGAAGCTTTAGGATTAACTGATAAGAAGTATGAAAGAGTAGTATTTAATGAAATCACTAAGAATGCTGTTCTTGAAGCTTTTGAACATCCACGTAAGATTGATTATGATTTGGTTAAATCACAAGAGACTAGAAGAATGCTAGATAGAATTATAGGTTTTAGATTATCTAGATTAATGCAATCTAAAACTGAAGGTAAATCAGCTGGACGTGTTCAATCAGTTGCATTGAAGCTTGTAGTTGATCGTGAAAGAGAAATTGAAGCGTTTATTCCTGAAGAATATTGGGAAATAACTGCTGACTTTGATAGTTTTATAGCATCATTAGAAAAATATAATAATCAAAAGTTAGAATTACATAATGAAGAAGAAGTAAATAATGTATTATCTTCATTAGGTAAAGAATATAAAGTAACAAGTGTTGAAAAGAAAGAGAAAGCTCGTAAAGGTGTAATGCCATTTACTACTTCAACATTACAACAAGCATTAATTAATAAATATTCATATTCATCAACTAAGACTATGCAAATAGCTCAAAAGTTATATGAAGGTATTGATATTGGATCTGAAACTGTAGGTTTAATAACTTACATGAGAACAGATTCAACTAGATTATCTCCAGTATTTATAAATGAAGCATTTGATTACATAGAAAAAGAATATGGTAAGGAATATGTTGGTGCCGTTAAAAAGGGTAAGAAGACTGAGAATGTACAAGATGCTCATGAAGCAATCAGATGTACATCAGTTATGAGAACACCTGAAAGTATAAAGAAGTATTTATCAGATGATGAATATAAAGTATATTCAATTATATACGCAAGATCTTTAGCTTGTTTAATGGCTGATTCAAAAATATTATCTACTACAATATTACTTGATAATAATAACTATGAATTTAAAGCAACAGGTTCTATTGAAACTTTTGATGGTTTCTTAAAAGTATATAGACCTTATTATTCTACAAGTGATGAAGAACTTCCAAATATAAGTGAAGGAGATATCCTTAAGACTGATAAAGTAGATTCAGAACAAAAGTTTACTAAACCTAAACCAAGATATACTGAAGCTACATTAATACAAGAAATGGAAGAGTTAGGTATAGGTAGACCTTCTACTTATGCTTCAACTATGCAATTACTTAAAACTAGAGGATATGTAAGAGTAATAGAAAAGAAATTCCATCCTACTGAAATAGGAATTAATATAACTGATAAATTACAACAAGGTTTCTCAGATATTATTAATGTTGATTATACAAAAGAGATGGAAGATGATTTAGATAATATTGCTGACAATAAAATGGATAATATTAAAGTATTAAGAGATTTCTATAATACTTTTGAACCATTGGTAGAAAAGAACTTTAAAGAAATGGAAAAAGATGCACCTGAAGAAACTGGTGAAACTTGTCCTGAATGTGGTTCACCTATGGTTATTAGACATGGTAAATATGGTAAATTTGAAGCATGTTCAAATTATCCTGAATGTAAGTATATTAAAAAAGAAGAAAAAGAAACTGTTGAAGTGTGTACATGTTTAAAATGTGGCAAACCAATAGTTGAAAGAAAAACTAGAAGAGGTAAAGTCTTCTATGGTTGTTCAAATTATCCTAAATGTAAAGAAGCATTCTGGGATAAACCAACTGGTGATGAATGCCCTGAGTGTCATGCAATGCTAGTTGAAGGAAAAGATGGAATTAAATGTTCATCTTGTGAATATACAGAACAATAGTTGATTTATAGAAAGTATTATATTATAATTTAAGTATGAAAAAGGAACATGAAATTGGCATAGTTGAGTGTTACCTTATATTGTGGTAAATCACCTAACTAGTTTTAGTTAAGTGATTTTCTTTTATATAAGTGTTAAATATAACAAATATAATAAAAGGAAGATAATAATGATTAAAGATAAGATTAAAAAATCCTTCTTACACATTTGTATCGCCTCCTTTCAGTTGTTGAAATTAGGCAATCACTCAACTTATTTCATGTTCCTAATTCAATAATACCATAGTAGTCTAAAGGATACAAACAAAATTAACTCAAGAATTATCTTGAGTTTTTATTTTTAATAATATATAATTAATCACGTACTAGTTAACCTACACATCCTAGTATAAAAAAGGGAAGGAGAATTTTAATGAATAATGTGTTATTAATTTTTATTAATATAATAGTATCTTTTACAATTGTTGTATTAATAGAAAAAATATTTAAGAAGGAAGGACTATATGTTTGGGCTGCCATTGCATTAATCATGGCTAACATACTTGAATGTCAAACTGTTGGTTTATTTAATGGTTTTACATCTACATGTGGTAATGTATTATTTGCATCTGTATTCTTAGCTACAGATATCATGAGTGAAAAGTATGGATCAGAGTATAGTAAGAAAGCAATTAAACTTGCAGTACTTGCTATGATATCATTTACTATAATTATGCAAATAGGTTTATTATTTACTCCTGACGCATCAGATTTTGCTCATGATTCAATGGTAACATTATTTAGTTTAAACTTAAGAATAACTATATCTAGTTTAGTTATGTTCTATATAAGTAATAATTTAGATATATTCTTATTTGATAAGTTAAAGAAGAAATTACCTAAACAATTATGGTTAAGAAATAATGTAGCTACAATTATATCTAATGTATTAGAAAACTATTTCTTTATATTCTTTGCATTTGTAGGTATATATGATGTTCCAACAATGTTAAATATTGCGACTACAATATCTGTTGTTGAAATAGTAATAGCTATATTTGATACACCATTCTTATATATAAGTAAGAAGTTAAATTAAAGAGTGTGATACTCTTTTTTATTTTAATTAAAATGTAAGGTTATAAGTGCATATATTGAATGCACTTAAAAGTTGGTATTATAATATAAGTGTAATGAGCTATACTTAAGCCATGAAAGGAGATAAGTCCGATGAAATTTGGAGATAATTTAAAATCAATTAGAAAAATGAAGAAAGTTTCTCAAGAAGATCTTGCTGATAAGTTAGGAGTATCAAGACAAAGTGTATCAAAATGGGAAACAGGTGAAAACTATCCTACCATGCAAAATATAGTTTGTTTATGTTCTATATTTAAATGTAAGATGAATGATTTAGTACATGAAGATTTTGATGATCTAGATTTCTTGGATGAAGAGATTAAAATGAGTGTAGTTAAATTAAATGAAAAAGAGCAAAAGAATATTAAGGTTATAAGTAATATATTATTTATGATTGCTAGAATAGGAGCAATAATATCTAGAGTCGCTATGGGATTTGTAGTAGCTGCTATGATATTCGTTCCAATACTTATAAATAGTATAGAGATTAATGATAATAGAATAATTAGTAATGGTAAAGTATTTACTGTAACAGAAATTCATGATGGTGTTAGAATATCATCTTCACAAAATGAACATATAATTATATCTGATATAAATAATAAAGATGTAGAATTAATTAAGAATGCTATAACTAAACAAAGTAAAACTAAATTAATTATTTTTATTGAATTAGGTTTTGCATTTATAGTTGCTTTCTTAGTATTTATATCAATGGCTTTATCTAAAATGGATAAGTTATTTGTAAATATTCATGATGGTGAGACTCCATTTACACTTGATAATATTAGTTATTTAAAGAAGATGGCATATTATTTTATAATAGCTATAGTTTTATCAGCTATAGGATCTACAATGTTTAATATAGGTATTGGTGTAGATAATGTAGTAGAATTTAATCTATTTAATATAACTGAAATAATATTCTTATTTGCTATGTCTTTGGTATTTGAATATGGATATCGTATTCAACAAGATTCAAAAGGTAAAATGTATGGAAAAGAAGATTAATTTCTTCTTTTTTTATGTTATAATTTTGTTTATACAATGGTGATTATATGAAGAAGAATTATATATTATTAATTATATTATTTGTATTATCTTTAGGTTGTATTATATTTACTTATAATGATCATTTCTTATATCAAACACCAATAATGAGAGTTACAAGTATTGAAAGTAAAAATATAACTGAAGATAAATATGAAGAACCTTTATATGTTCAAACTATTAAAGGAACTATTATGAATGGTGAATACAAAGGAAAGACATATGAAACTATTAATTCATATACTAAATCATTAGTCATGGATGACAAATTAACTAAAGGATCAGAAGTATTTGTAGAATTATCTAATGATGGTAGTGATCTTTTAGGTATACATGGAGTTAAAAGAGATAAATACTTAGTTATACTAATAGTTATATTTATTGATTTAATAATTATTATTGCAGGTAGAAAAGGTTTTAAAACATTATTAAGTTTAATTGTTAATCTTGGTATAACTGCAGGATCAATTATATTATTCATGAATAATTATACAAAGATGAATTTATTACTTTTATATTTTATAGTATCTATTATTTATATAGTAGTATCTTTATTTATTACAAATGGTAAGAGTAAAAAAACACTTGCAGCTATTTTATCATCTATTACATCATTACTTATTACATTTGGATTATCATTTATACTTATTAAAATAAATGAAAGTAATTTATATATATGGAATATAGATTATATAGAAGCTGTATATGATTATAATAATTATTTATATGTATGTGTATTGTTATGTGGTTTAGGTGCAATCATGGATATCTCTATAACTATATCTTCTGCTTTAAATGAATTAATAGAAAAAGATAAAAAGATAAAGAAAGATGCATTGATTAAATCAGGTAAAGAAATATCTAAAGATATAGTAGGTACTATGATTAATGTTATGTTATTTACATGCTATACATCAGTTATACCAACTATAGTTATAGCGACAAAAAATAAAATACCATTTACCAATGCTATGGATTTCTATGGTGGTTTAGAGTTAATGATTGTTTTATGTAATTGTATAGGTATTGTTTTAACTATTCCTATTTCATTATTTATATCTATATGGATATTAAATAAAAAGAAGGAAGTGATGAAGAAATGAATAAGATATTATTAATAATATTATTTATCCTTCTATTACTTGTAGGTAAGAAAAGAGGAATAAAAACATTTATAACATTTATTATTTGTTTTGCTCTTATAGGTTTATATATCATATTAATGAGATTTGGATTTAATGCTATTATCTTAGCTTTTATAACATGTATATTAGCAAGTATTATATCTTTATTCTTTCTTAATGGATTAAGTCCTAAAACACTTGCAGCTTTCTTTGGAGTCTTAATAGTACAAATTATTACATTTATACTTATAGCGATAATAAGTGTAAGAGCTAACATTGGACCTTTTGGTGAAGAATCACTTGAGACTATTGCAGGATATAATTTAAACATTAATTATAATATGATGAATGTTGTAATTGGTGTGTATTTAGTTAGTATAGTAGGTACTGTAATAGATACATCTATATCTGTTGCATCAGCTATGAACGAAGTAAAAGAGAATAATCCTAAGTTAAAAGAAAAAGAATTATTTAAATCAGGTATGAATGTAGGTGGGGATATATTAAGTACTACAATTAATACTTTATTCTTTGCTTTAGTAAGTGTATTTATAGGGTTCTTTATGTGGCATAGAGGAATGTCATTTGAACAGGTAATTAATTATAAATTATTTGTATATGAAGTAGTAGAATTATTAATAGCCTTTATAGGATCAGTTATTATTATTCCTGTTTCAGCATTAATAAGTTCTAAGATGTTAACAAATAAAAAATCAGATATATTAGTTGATAAGATAAGAACAACTATAAAAAGTGCATTTGGTGATTAATTATAATGTTAAATAAAAGTGTTAACTAAATTGTTAATACTTTTTTTATGATTTATTATCTATGTTATAATTTAAATAGGTGATAATATGAATAGACAAGTTGCTTTAGTTATTATGGATGGAGTAGGAATAAGTAATAATAAAGATGGAAATGCTTTTGTTAATGCTAATACTCCTAATTTAGATAAATTAATGAATAACTCAATACCAATACATGCGCATGGTACTTATGTAGGATTACCAAGTGATGATGATATGGGTAATTCAGAAGTAGGTCATAATGCTATGGGATGTGGACAAATATATTCACAAGGTGCAAAACTTGTAAATGATGCAATTGAAACAGGTGAATTATTTAATCATTCTACATGGAAAGAAGCAGTTAATTATTGTAAGAATAATAAATTACATTTTATAGGATTATTATCTGATGGTGGAGTTCATTCACATATTAATCATTTATTAAAAATGATTGAACAAGCAAAAAAAGATGGAATAAAAGATGTATGTGTTCATATCTTATTAGATGGAAGAGATGTACCTAAGACATCTGCTTTAGAATATGTAGAAATATTAGAAAATAAATTAAAAGAATTAAATGATGATACTTTCTATGGAAGAATAGTATCTGGTGGTGGAAGAATGAACATCACAATGGATAGATATGAAGCTGACTGGGGTATGGTAGAACGTGGTTGGCATACTCATGTATTAGGAGAAGGAAGAACATTTAATTCAGCTAAAGAGGCAAATGAAACTGATAGAAAAGAAAATCCTGATATTATAGATCAATATTTAAATCCATTTGTTATAAATAATACAAATGGAACTATTGAAGATGGTGATTCAGTAATCTTCTTTAACTTTAGAGGAGATAGAGCAATAGAAATATCTAGAGCATTTACAGAAGAAAACTTTAATAAGTTTGATAGGGTTAGAGTACCAAAAGTTTATTATGCTGGAATGTTACAATATGATTCAGAAATAAAAATACCTGAACACTTCTTAACAGCTCCACCTAATATAACAAATACATTAACAGAACAATTAATTAAATATAATATAAATGAATATGCAGTATCTGAAACTCAAAAGTTTGGTCATGTAACTTACTTCTGGAATGGTAATAAGATAGATAAGTTTAGTGATACTTTAGAAACATATGAAAGAGTAGATTCTGATATTATTCCATTTGATCAAGCGCCAGCTATGAAAGCATATGAAATAACAGATAAGTTTATTGATGCAATAAAGACAAATAAATATCAATTCTTAAGATGTAATTTTCCAAATGGTGATATGGTAGGTCATACAGGCAATTATGATGCTACAGTTAAATCAATGGAAGCAGTAGATGAAAATATTGGAAGAATTATGCAAGCATGTGATGAAACTAATACAATATTATTAGTTATCGCAGATCATGGCAATGCTGAAACAATGGTAGATGAAAAAGGCAATGTAGTAACATCTCATACAACTAATCCTGTTCCATTTATTTTATATGGAAATAATATAGATAATATTACATTTAAACAAGGAGACTTTGGATTAGCTAATTTAGCTAGTACTATAACTGATTTATTAGGTGTACCTAGTAATCCTATTTGGAAAGAATCAATGATAAATATAAAGGAAGATTAATATGAATGAATATATGATGGAAGCTAAAAGATTAGCTGATACAAATTTAACTGACAATGAAGGTGGACCTTTTGGTGCAGTTATTGTTAAAGATGGTGTTATAGTTGGTAAGGGAGATAACAGAGTACTTGTTAATCATGATCCAACAGCACATGCTGAAATTACAGCAATAAGAGATGCAAGTAAAACATTAGGTACACATGATTTATCAGGATGTGTATTATATACATCTTGTTATCCATGTCCTATGTGTTTATCTGCTATTATCTGGGCAAATATAAAAACAGTTTACTATGGTAATACTAAAGAAGATGCAGCTAACATAGGTTTTAGAGATGATATGATATATGATTATATTAAGGATAATAATAGTAATACAGATGTTCTTAATTTAATTAATATAGATAGAGATGAAACTATTAAAACATTTGAAGAATATAATAATAAAGAAGATAAGGAGTTATATTAATATGAAGACATTGGTAGTATATTTTTCAGCAAGTGGAGTAACAAAAAGAAGAGCTGAAGAAATAAGTAATCAAGTAGGTGGAGATTTATATGAAATAGTACCTACAGAAATATATACAAGAGAAGATTTAGATTGGACTAATAATAATAGTAGATCAAGTGTAGAGATGGCTGATAAAACATCTAGACCTACAATTGTTAATAATCCAATAGATTTAAACAATTATGATAAAATTGTAATTGGTTTTCCTATATGGTGGGGTGTTGTACCTCATGTTGTTAATACATTTATTGAAAGTAATGATTTAACTAATAAAGAATTATATGTATTTGTTACATCTGGTACAACTCCAGTTGAAAGTAGTATAGATGATTTGAAAACAACATATCCAAATTTAAACTTTGTTAATGCTATAAGGATAGCAAGTGAAAGTGATATAGAAGAAATTAAAGGATGGTTATAATACCATCTTTTATAATTCTCTTTTTTATGACATAATATAAATGGATGTGATAAATATGAAAAAACTTAAATGTGAATCATGTGGAGGAAATCTTAAAATAGATGATAATAAAGAATATGCTACATGTCCATTCTGTGAAACTAAATATAAATTAAATGAAGATTTAACTATTAAAGTTAAATTAGATGATGATACAAAGAAAATGATTAAAGGTGGAGCTAAGATATTTGGAGCATTTACAATTGCCTCATTTATCCCATTTATAATTGTTTCAATAGTTATTTTAACAATGATAGTTGTTGGAGTAATATTTGGTATTAAAGAAGTAGGTAAACAACAAGTAAGTAATTTTAATTTTAAATTCACATATGGAAGTGGAACTCAACAAACTTTATTTGTTAATAATACATTAAATGATGTAGTTGAAAGTAATAAAAAGAATAAAAGAAAAATAACAGTTAAATATGAAGATAAAGAAACACAAGATGAAAAAGAAATAAATGAAATAAAACATTCATTAAATAAATTCCAATATGAAGTATCTTATTCATATGATGAAAAGGGTTATATAACAACTATAACTATAGAAGATATTAAATAATGTAAGGTATATTAATAAGGAACTAAATAACTTGACTATTATATGTTTAATTAATATAATAAAAGTGTAATTTTGTGGAGAAGACATGTCTTTAGTACTTCCTATATAAAGAGAGGGCTATATGGTGGAAATGCCTATATATAGTATTAAAGGTGACAATTCTTAATAACATAAAACGCATATCTGCGATAAAGAAGAATTAAGTGTACTTAAGTAAAGTAAGATGGCACCGCGGGGTAACTCGTTCTTACAACCTTAAGTTTTTTTGTTTTTTAGGAGGTATAAATATGGAGATTGATCTTAACACATGGAATAGATATGAGTTATTCAAACATTTTGATGAAGAAACTAATCCATTTTTAATAATTAATACACCTATAGATATAACTAATATATATAATCATTGTAAACAATCAGATGATTCTATATATGCTACTATTGGTTATGTTATTAATAAGGCTGTTAATCAAGTAGATGGATTTAAATATCGTAAAGAGAATAATAAGATAATTAAACATGAAGTAATTCATAGTAATTATACAGAAAATATTGATAATGAAACTATTGGATTCTTTAGAGTAGAATTTGATGATAATTATCGACATTACATGGAAGCATTTAATAAAGAAAGACAATTATTAATTGATAATAAAGGATCAGATCCTAGTATTATTACAAGTGATGAAATATGGATTTCATGTGCACCATGGTTTAATATTAATTCTTTAGTACCACCATATAATAAAGATAATACAATTCCTCAATTTATTTGGGATAGATTTAAAAAAGAAAATAATAAAGTAACAACTAATCTTATGATCATGGTCCATCATGGATTTATAGATGGTTATGGTGTAGGAAAGTGTATTGAAGCAATACAAAATGAAATTAATAATTTCAAAGGAGATGAATAATATGATAACTAAACAAAAAGGAACATATGATATATATGGAGATTTAGCAAAGAAAAGAATGTATGTAAATGATGTATTAAATGCATTATGTGAAAAATATAATTATGGTTATATTGAAACACCAGTATTTGAGGCTTCAGAATTATTCCATAGAGGTGTTGGTGAAACAACTGATATGGTACAAAAAGAAACATATGATTTCGTTGATAGAGGAGAAAGAAATATAACTTTAAGACCAGAAGGAACTGCAGGTGTAGTTAGATGGTTTGTTGAAAATAAACTATATGGTAATTTAACTGATCCTGTTAAAGTTTATTACAACATGAAGATGTATAGATATGAAAGACCTCAATCAGGAAGAAATAGAGAATTCACTCAATGGGGATTTGAAATGTTTGGATCAGATACAGTTGAAGCTGATGCTGAAGTAGTATCACTAGCTTATAATGCATATAGATTATTAGGATTAGATGATGTTAAGATTCAATTAAATACATTAGGTGATAATGAATCTAGAGCTAATTATAGAGAAGCATTAGTTAAATATTTTGAACCACATATTAATGATTTATGTGAAGACTGCCAAGAAAGATTTAAGAAGAATCCTTTAAGAATCTTAGACTGTAAGGTAGATGCTGAATCTGATATCATTAAGAATGCTCCTAAAACAATAGATTATTTAAATGAGGAATCATTAAATAGATTTAATAGATTAAAAGAATTATTAGATTTAATGGATATTCCATATAATGTTAATACTAATTTAGTTAGAGGATTAGATTATTATAACCATGTAGTATTTGAAGTTACATTAAGAGATTCATATGCCCTTGGTGGTGGTGGAAGATATAATGGTTTAGTTGAACAACTTGATGGACCATCTACTCCAGGTGTAGGTTTTGCTATGGGTTATGATAGAACAATCTTAGCTATGGAAGAAGAAGGAGTTAATATTCCAATTAAGAATGATATAGATTTGTATATATTAGCTGTATCTGAATCTGAAAGAGAAACAGCTGCATACTTAACTCAAGATTTAAGATTAAATGGATTTATAGTTGAAACTGATCTTATGAATAAAGGATTAAAAGGACAATTTAAATCCGTTGATAGATTTAATGCTAAATACTTAATAGTATTAAATGATGAAGATTTACAAAAGAATGAAGTAGTTATTAAAGATAATGCTACTAAAGAGGAAGAAAGAGTATTACTAAATGATTTAGTTGAATATTTAGATACTCATATGTAGGTGATAATATGAAGAAAGTATATGTAAATGAATTAAAGAACCATTTAGGAGAAGAAATAACATTCTCTGGTTTTGTTGATGTAGTAAGAGATAAGAAATGGGTACAATTTGTTATTCTTAGAGATTCAACAGGTAAAGTACAAATGACTGTTGAAAAAGAACCAGCTGAAAATGCTTCAATGGTAGAACAAGTAACAGCTTTAACTCATGATTCAGTTATTAAGATAACTGCTAAAGTAGTTGAAAATGAAGCTGTTAAATTAGGTGGATTAGAATTAATACCATCAAATATTGAAGTATTATCTAAAGCTGAAGAATTGCCATTTGATTATAATAATTTAGATGGTGTTAACTTAGATACTAGATTAGATTATAGATGGTTAGATTTAAGAAATGAAAAGAATATGTTAATAAGACAAGTTGAAACAGCTTTAACTCAAGGTATGAGAGAATTCTTATATGCTAACAATTTTACTGAAATACATACACCTAAATTAATAGGTGCTGCATCTGAATCAGGAAGTGAAGTATTTGAAGTTAAATATTTTGATAGAAAAGCATATTTAGCTCAATCACCTCAATTCTATAAACAAATGGCTATAGCAGCTGGTATGGATAAAGTATTTGAAGTAGGTCCAGTATTTAGAGCTGAAAACTCAAATACAAATAGACATTCAACTGAGTTTACTGGATTTGATTTAGAGTTTGCTCATATTGATTCATATGAAGATGTTATGTCTTTAGAAGAAGATTTACTTATTGCTGGATTAACTAAAGTTAAAGAAAAATATGGTGATAAGATTAAAGAATTATTTGGAATAGAAGTAATTATTCCAACTAAACCATTCCCAAGAATGGCATTAAAAGATTTATATCAAAAATTCCATGATAAATATGGATTTGATATTCCAACTGAAGATGTTGGTGATATGAATGCAGAAGCTGAAAAGTTAACATTCAAATTAGCTCAAGAAGAATTTAATTCTGAGTTTATGTTTATAACTGACTATGCTGCAACTAAGAGACCTTTCTATCATATGAGAGATGAAAATGGTAAGTTACAAGGTTATGATTTAATATGGAGAGGAACTGAAATTACTTCAGGTGCTCAAAGAGAACATAGATATGAAGAATTATTAAAGAACGCACAAGAAAAAGGTTTAGGAGAAGATGTTAAATTCTATCTACAATTCTTTAAATATGGTTGTCCTCCACATGGTGGATTTGGTATTGGATTAGATAGATTAACAATGTTATTATTAGGATTACCTTCATTAAAGGAAACAGAATTTATCTTTAGAGGACCTAATAGACTAGAACCATAAGAGGTGAGATATATGGATTTAATAGATGTATTTAAAACTAAAAAAATAGGAGATAAAGTAACTTTAGAAGGTTGGGTTAGAAATAATCGTGATCAAAAAGAATTTGGTTTTATTGATTTCTATGATGGAACTTCAATTAATACTATTCAAGTAGTATATGATAAAGAATTATCTAACTTTGATGAAGTAGCTAAGATATTAGCTGGTACATCAATTATTGTTGAAGGTACATTAGTAGAATCAAATGGTAAACAAGATTATGAAGTAAAACCAAGTAAGATTGAAATAGTTGGAGATTGTCCAGCTGATTATCCAATTCAACCTAAGAGACACACAATGGAATTCTTAAGAAGCCAAGCTTACTTAAGACCTAGAACAAAAACATTCCAAGCTGTATTTAAAATAAGAAGTGTAGCTGCTCAAGCAATACATAGTTATTTTCAAGAACATAACTATGTATATGTTCATACACCTCTTCTTACTACAGCTGACTGTGAAGGTTCAGATCAAATGTTTAAAGTTACAACATTAGATATGAATGATATACCTAAAACAGAAGATGGGAAAGTAGATTATTCAAAAGATTTATTTGGTAAACAAACTTATATAACTGGATCAGGTCAATTACATGGCGAAACTTTTGCTATGGCATTTAAAAAGATTTATACCTTTGGACCAACATTTAGAACAGAGAATTCAAATACTAAAACACATGCAAATGAGTTCTGGATGATTGAACCAGAAATGGCTTTCATGCATTTAGATGATTTAATGAATGTAGAAGAAGAAATGTTAAAGTATGTTGTTAAAGATGTATTAGATAAATGTAAGAATGAATTAGAATTCTTAGATCAATTTGTTCAAAATGGATTAATAGATAAATTAACTAAGTTAGTTAATTCAGACTTTGTTAAGATTACACATAAAGAAGTTATTGATTTATTATTAAACTCTGGAGAAAAATGGGAATTTACTCCTGACTATGAATCAGATATAGCTAAAGAACATGAAAAATGGATTACTGAACACTTTAATTCACCAGTATTCATTTATAACTGGCCTAAAGATATTAAGGCTTGGTATATGAAGTTAAATGATGATGGAAAGACAGTTGCTGCTGTTGATCTTGAAGTACCTGGTTCTGGTGAATTAATGGGTGGATCAGAAAGGGAAGTAGATCTAGATAAACTAGAAGAATTAATAAAGAAACATAATGTAAATAGAGAAGAAATTGAATGGTACATTAACTTAAGAAAATTTGGTGGATGTTATCATTCAGGATTTGGTATGGGATTTGAAAGACTTATTATGTACTTAACTGGTATTGAAAATATAAGAGATGTTATACCATATCCAAGAACACCAGGTAACTGTGATTATTAATATGAAAGATAATTATGAGATAAAGATTGCTGATTATGATGAAGCAATAAAATATGTACCAAAGAATATAGCTGATGGTATCAATTACGGGGCAGTTATAATCTATTATGGTTATTTAAATGGTGAAATTATATCAGAAGGAAGAGCATACCTTAAACCTAAAGGTATGGCCTCTCCTGATGAAGACACATTAAATGATGAAACAGCATGTTTATCATCATTTAAAACTAAAGAAAAATATCAAAACCAAGGATATTTTTCTAGATTATATAAATTCATTATTGAAGACTTAAAGAATAGAGGAATTAAATATGTTTCTCTAGGTATAGATCCTAACAATGAAAGAAATATGAATATGTATTCTAATTGGGGATTTAATGAATATATTAAAAGTACTGTAGAAGATAGTGAAAATATTGATTGGTATAAAAAGAAAATATAGGAAGGGTTGATAACATGGAATTTAATGAAGAAACTATAGATAAACTAGCTGATTTATTAATGATAGGATTAACTCCTGATGAAAATAAGATGGTTTTAGATGAGTTTGAAATTATTGATAAGAATATCAATAAGATAAATGATATTAAAGGTATAGAAGATGCTATTCCTATGACTCATGCATTAGATGATTTTGAATGTGAGTTAAGAGAAGATATAGCAGAAGAATCACCTTCAATAGATGAACTACTATCTAACTGTGATCAAAAAGATGGTAGAGAAGTAGAAGTACCAAAGGTGGTGGAATAATATGATGAATAAGACTATTGTTGAATTACATGAAGAACTTAAGAACAATAAAGTTACTTCTGATGAATTAGTTAAAGAATCATTAGAGAAATCACACGAGGTACAAGAAAAGTGTAATGCTTTTGTTACTATCTTAGATGATGCTAAAGGAAGTAATGTAACTGATGATTTATTATCAGGTATTCCATTTGGTATTAAAGATAATTATTCAACTAAAGGAATATTATCTACAGGATCATCTAATACATTGAAAGATTATGTTCCATTCTTTACTGCAACAGCTATTGAGAATTTAATGTCTCATGGATGTATTCCAGTGAATAAAACATGTATGGATGAATTTGGTATGGGTGGAACAGGTACAACAGGTCATACAGGTGTACAAAAGAATCCTTGGGATTTAACAAGAATGTGTGCAGGATCATCTTCAGGATCAGCTGCTGCTGTTGCTGCTGGTGTTTATCCATTTGCTACAGGATCTGATACAGGTGATTCAATAAGAAAACCTGCAGCTTTTTGTGGAATAGTAGGTTATAAGCCAACATATGGAATGATTTCAAGATATGGATTATTCCCATTTGCATCATCTCTAGATACATGTGGTGTATTAACTAGATGTGTTGAAGATGCTGCTATTGTTGTTGATGCAATGAAGGGTAAAGATCCTAAAGATATGACTTCTTGGGATTCATCAAATATTAATTTATATAAAGATTTATCTAAAGATATAAATGGAAAGAAATTATTCTATATTAAAGAAATTGTTGATAAGTCTAATTATAAGAACTTACCTGAAGAAACAGAAAAACATTTAGATAATTTTATGACTACATTAGATAAGTTAAAAGAATTAGGTGTAGAAGTAGATGCTGTATCAATTGATCAAAAACTACTTAATGCTATAGCTTCAACATACGTAGTTATTTCATGTGCTGAAGCAACATCTAATATGTCTAACTTAACAGGTTTCTCATTTGGACCTCGTGGAGAAGGTAATTCTTATCAAGAACAAATGAAAGATCATAGAACTAAAGGTTTCTCATCATTAATTAAAAGAAGATTTGTAATTGGTTCATATGTATTACAAGCATGTAATCAAGATAGATATTTCAAGAATGCTCAAAGAGCAAGACGTTTAATAGTAGATGCTATTAAAGAACAATTCAAAAAATATGATGCATTAATCATGCCAGTAGGTACGGGACATGCACCTAAGTTAGATAATACAGATAAAGTAACTGATGACGAATTAACACCATTAGATGAACACTTACAAATAGGTAATTTTGGTGGGTTCCCATCTATTACTATTCCAAATGGATTTATAGATGGATTACCAGTAGGTATTAATATTACAGGTAATTGTTATGATGATCAAAATGTATTAAATATTGCTTATGCCTTAGAATCATCTATGGATTATAAGAATCAAATAGCTAAGGAGGTAAAGTAATATGAGTAAATATTATGTAACAATAGGTTTAGAGATGCACTGTGAAGGTTCTTTAACTAACACTAAAGCATTCTCAAGTGGTAAAAATGAATACACTGAAGAACCTAACTGTAATGTGTCTCCTGTAGATATGGCGTTCCCAGGTATACTTCCTGTAGTTAATAAGAAGTGTGTAGAACAAGCAATAATGTTGTCAACAATACTACATGCAAGAATACCTGAATATATGTATTTTGAAAGAAAGAATTATTATTATCCAGATTTACCTAAAGGATATCAAATAACTCAAAATCCACCTGAAGAATGTGTTGGTAATGGTGGTTATATAGATATTGAAAGAGCAGATGGTTCTACATTTAGAGTAGATATAGATAATCTTCACTTAGAAGAAGATGCTGCTCAATTAACACACCTATATGATACATCTACTATTAACTATAATAGAGCAGGTGTTCCATTATTTGAGTTAGTTACAACTCCATGCTTACATTCGGCTGATGATGCTATAACATACTTAGAGTATATTAGAGCAATATATCAATACTGTGGTATTTCAGAAGCTGATAGTAAAAAAGGTCAAATAAGATGTGATGTAAATGTATCTATAAGTGATGATCCTAATACTTTAGGCACTAAAGTAGAAATAAAGAATGTTAATTCATTTTCATCTGTAAGAGATGCAATTAACTATGAAATAGAAAGACAATCTGACTTAAAAGATCAAGGTAGATATGATGAAGTAGAACAAGAAACAAGAAGATGGGATGAATCTACCATGTCTACTGTTCATATGAGAAGTAAAGTTGATGCAATAGATTATAAGTATTTTGTTGAACCAAATATTCCAAGAATTAAACTTGATCCTAATTGGATAAAAGAAATACAAGTTAATATTCCTGAACTTCCATATGAAAGAAAAGAAAAGTATATGAATGAGTTTGGTTTATCAGCATATGATGCAGGTATAATTATTAAAGAAAAACCTACAGCTGATTATTTTGAAAAATGTGTAGAGTTAGGTATGGACCCTAAGACTGCAGCTAACTGGTTATGTACTCAAATACTTGGTTATTTATATCAAGAAGATATTAGTATAAATGAATTCTATTTAACTCCTGAATTGATGAATCAAATAACCACTGCTATTAAAGATGGAGTAATATCATCTAAACAAGCTAAAGAAGTATTTGCTAAATCATTAGAGGAAAAAGAAGAACCTAATACAATCATGGATAAATATTCAATTAAACAAATGGATAATGATTCAGAATTGTTAGATATAGTAATTAAAGTATTAGATAATTCACCAGAACAAATAAAGCAATATAAAGGTGGATTAACAAATTTATTTAACTATTTTGTTGGTCAAGTAATGAAAGAAACTAAAGGACAAGCAAATCCAGTTAAATTAAAGGAATTATTAGATCAAGAATTAGCTAAGAGATAATCTTAGCTTTTTTTATTAATATTATTAATAATTATGATATAATATTTATATGTATAACAACAGGGTGGTACTATGAAGATATCTTTAAAAGAGGTAAAAGAAAAAGATGTTAAAGAATTATATGATTTGCTTTTACCTACATTTAATAAACTGTATAATCCATATGATTATTTATCTTTAAGTGATGATGAAAAAGATAAGTTATTTAATAGTTGTATAGAATATACAAAAAGCTATTATGATGGTAAAGAAGAGTATGAAACATATTTAAAGAATATATTTAAATATAAGGTTAAATATACTGTTAAAGATAAACTTAATAGCCCTGATTCAACTTTAATCATTAATACTTTTATTAATAAGTATTTTAGTAATAAACACGACTATGATACTTGTATTAAAAATATTAATAAACTAAATAAATTCTTTATGGATTATAACTATGTTGTAACACCTGAAGTAATGATTTCTTTAATTGGTAATAATCTTTTAAATAAAAAAGTAGAAGTAATATTTAATAAGAATAAAGATGAAATAATAAATGGTGAAGTAGATATATTATTTGATAATATTACTTTAATTGATTTAATAGAAATATATTGTTTATCTAATAAAATAACTATTAATAAAAGTGATGATTCAAAACTATATGAAGATATAGTAGAAGGAACAACTGATCCTATTAAGATGTATTTGTTGGAAATAGGAAGAATAAAATTATTATCTAGTACAGAAGAAAAAGAATTAGGTAATAGAATATTACAAGGTGATGTTGAAGCTAAGAATAAACTTGTAGAATCAAACTTAAGACTTGTTGTATCAATAGCTAAGAAATATGTTGGAAGAGGATTATTATTTTTAGATTTAATACAAGAAGGTAATTTAGGATTAATTACAGCAGTAGAAAAATATGATGTTAATAAAGGCTATAGATTTTCTACATATGCTACATGGTGGATTAGACAAGCAATAACTAGAGCTATTGCAGAAAAAGCAAGAGGTATAAGATTACCTGTTTATAAAGTAGATGAATTAAATAGATATGCAAGAGAAAGAGATAAATTAAAAATAAATGAAGAAAAAGATTTATCTATTGAAGAGATAGCTAAAGGACTTAATATACCTATTGATAAAGTTAAAGAGAATGAAAAACTACTTCAAGAGACAGTTAGTTTAAATGCACCTGTTGGAGATGAACACGAATCTGAAGTAGGTGACTTTATACCTAATGAACAATATGGAGTAGAAGATGAAGTAACAGATAATACTCTTATTCAAAATGTAAGAGAATTTATGGATAGTTCTAATTTAACTGAAAGAGAAAGAGAAGTATTATATTATAGATATGACGAACAATTAACTCTTGAAGAAATAGGAAAGAAGTATAATGTATCAAGAGAAAGAATTAGACAAATACAAAATAAAGCATTAGCTAAATTAAGAAAGTCTAAAGGTATTAAAAATCTTGCAATATATACTCAAGATCCTATTCAGTCTATTGAACATATTGATAAGTTTAGGAAACAATATTATTCAAGCGGTAATTGTTATATAAATGAAATAATAGATGAAAACTATGATCAATCTAAAAAGAAGAGAAATCCAGGTGGTCATTCTAAAAAGTTATTAGATATATTAAAGGATTATAAGAAAGAATATATATTAAAAGCAATTGATTCGTTGGATTATAAAGATAAAAAATTAATATATTTAAGATATGGTAAAGATTTATCAATAATAAATAAAGATATATCTAAGGAAGAAAAAAGAAGAGTATTTAATTTAATTACTATTATAAAAACAAGATGTAGAAATTTAACTATATATGGAAAAATGTACATAAGAAATTTTAAACATAAAGGAGACGTTAAGATGGGTAAATGTGGAAAAGTTGCAAAGAATTTATTTGATTACTTTGGTAAATATGATAAGAATGTAGTATTACAAGCTGTTGAAATGTTACCAGATGAATATAAAGAGTTAGTTAAATATAGATATGGTGAAGATTATTCATTAATTACACCAAGAGCTTTAGAAAGTGATAAGGCTAAAAAATTCTATGGTGCTATTAAACCTGCAATAATATCTAGATGTGAGAAGATAATGAAAGAAAATGAAGGGGTCATAGTTAAAAATAATTATCAACAAGATGTTATAGATACACCAGTAGAACAAGAGGAAGTAATAAACAAACAAGAAGAAAAAGTAATTATAGAAAAACAAGATTATATATCTTTATTAGATTTATTAAAATTATCAACTGATATTGAATCTAATTATTTATTAACACCAGAAGAATATGTTATTGTTGCTTTAAAACTAGGATATGTAAATGGTAAGTATTTTTCAACATCTACAATAGCTGAATTCTTAGGTATTGAAGAACAAAGAGTTAGAGATATAACTAAGAAAGTGTTATTGATGATGAAAGCTAATTTAAATAATGCATTTGATAATGCTATTGAAGAAATAGTTGAAGAACCATATGAGGGAAGAGGTAGAAAGTAATGAACAACGTAGAAATTAAAAGAACAAACCTTTTAGATTGTGTGGAATTTAAACCAAAGAAATTTGGTGACTCAAGAGGATATTTTAAATCTTTAACTAAAGAACAATTAAAAGAATTAGGTTTTAATGAGTTTAATCAATTTAGTGAATCAATGAGTTCTAAAGGAACACTTAGAGGTATGCATTATCAAGTAGATCCATATTCTCAAGCTAAATTAGTTAGTTGTGTTCAAGGTAGAGTATTAGATGTAGTAATAGATTGTAGAAAAGGTTCTCCTACATATGGTAAATATGTAGCTGTAGAATTAGATCCTATAATTGGCAATATGTTATATGTTCCTCGTGGATTTGCACATGGTTTCTTAAGTTTAGAAGATAATTCTAAATTCCAATATTTTGTTGATAATGAATATAGAGTTGATAGAGAAGGTGGAGTAGCTTGGGATGATCCTAAAGTAGATATTCCATGGACTTCATACTTTAAGAAATATGGTATTACTAAACCTATATTAAGTGTTAAAGATACAAATAGAAATACACTTGAAGAAGAACCAATTAAGTTTAATATTAATCCTAAGAAATTCTTAGTAACTGGTTATAAAGGTCAATTAGGTTATGATATAGTTCGTGAATTACAAGCAAGAGGAGAAAAAGATATACTTGCAGTTGATATAGATGATATGGATATAACTAATAGAGATGAAGTAATGTCTATTGTTAAAGAATATAATCCTGATGTAATATTCCATTGTGCTGCATGGACTCAAGTAGATAAGGCTGAAGAGATGGAAGATGTGGTAAGAAAAGTAAATGTAGATGGGCCTAAAAATCTAACAGATGCATCAATTGAAGTAGGAGCTAAGATGATTTATATTTCCACTGACTATGTATTTGATGGAACTAAAGATATAAAGGAAACATATTCTGAAACTGATGAAGTAAATCCTAAATCTATATATGGTAAAACTAAATATGAAGGTGAAGAAGCAGTAAGAGAAAATCCTAATCATTTTATTGCAAGAACATCTTGGGTATTTGGTATAAATGGTCATAACTTTATTAAGACTATGTTGAAACAAGCATTAAATGGTAAAACAAATTTATCAGTTGTTAATGATCAAGTAGGTTCTCCTACATATACTGTTGATTTAGCTAAAGTATTAGTTGATATGGCTTATTCAGATAAATATGGTACATATCATATTAATAATGAAGGATATTGTTCATGGGCTGAATTTGCTGATTATATATTTAAATCAAATAATAAGAAAGTAGTAGTTACTCCTGTATCTACAGAAGAGTGGCATAAGATAATTAATAGATCAGAAGCTTATAGACCACGTAACTCTAAATTATCTAAAGATAAACTTGAAGCTAATGGATTTAAGAGATTACCTGATTGGAAAGATGCAGTTGATAGATATAGTGATGAATTAGCAGAATCTACAAAACTAGCTGATAAGAGATTAAATTTAACTAAGAAAACACCTAAGTACTAGGTGTTTTTTACTTTATTATTTATTAATATGTTATAATATTAACAAGAGTGTGATTATATGAAAAACATAATTATTATAGGTTCACGTGGATATAAATATAACTATGGTGGATGGGAAACTTTTGTTACTGAATTAGTTAATAATACAAAGGATAAAAATGTTAAATATTATATTCCTTATTTAACTCATGATAAAAGTGAAGATAAGAAGATAACTAATACTAATAATTTAGAACAAGTTAATCTATATACAAAGAGTATGGGATTTCCAACTATGTTTGTTTTCACTATTAAATCTATTAAATACTATATAAAATATGTTAAAGAAAATAATATGAAGAATACTGTTATGTTAATACTTGGATCTAAAATAGGTCCTTTAATGCCTAAATATTATAATCAATTAAAAAGATTAGGTGTTAAGGTAGTAATGAATCCTGATGGTATTGAATGGAAGAGAGATAAATGGGCATGGTGGATTAAGAAGTGCTTTAAGATATCTGAAAGATTCCATGTTAAATATGCTGATCATGTAGTATGTGATTCAAAAGCAATTAAGAAATATATTGATGAAGAATATAAAATTAAAGATAAAACATCTTTTATTGCATATGGAACTTATCTTGATAAAAAAATAGATGAAAAAAGATGTAAGGAATTTTTTAAAGAACATGATATTAAACCAAATAATTATTATATATATGTAGGTAGATTTATACCTGAAAATAATATTGAAACTATTATTAAAGAATATATGAAATCTAATACGGATAAGAAATTATATTTAATTACTAACTATGCTGAAAATAAATTCTATAAATATTTAAAAGAAGTAACTCATTATGAAGATGATGATAGAATTGTTTTTTTAGGACCTATATATGATCAAGAATTATTATCATATATCAGAAGAAATGCATATGGATATATTCATGGACACTCAGCAGGTGGAACAAACCCAAGTTTACTTGAAGCTTTAGGAAGCACTAAGATAAATATATTATTTGATGTGGCTTACAATAAAGAAGTAGGTGGTTCATCTTGTTTATATTTTTCTAAAGTAAGTAATTCATTATCTCATGAAATTAACTTAGCTGATAAACTAACTAAAAAAGAAATAGATAACTTAGGTAAAGAATGTATAGAAAGAATTAAAAAATACTATACATGGCCTTATATAGTTGATGAATACTTTAAAGTATTTGATAGATTGTTAGGTGAGTAATATGGGTTATATAACATCATTTGTATTTCCTCTTATATATATAATATTATTTACTTATTCATTAACAGTAATATTTAAGAATAAGTTTGAATATAATATAGTATTAACATTTGTTATAAGTGCATTAATGTTATATGTGTCTTTATTTGTATTTCATACAATATATGTAGGTTTAGTTATTAACATATTATTTTGTTTTATATTTCCAATATATTTAATAAAGAATAAATATACATTTAAAGATATTAAGAATAAATATTTAACTAATACTCTTATAGGTTTTATAGCAGTGTATATATTTATCTATTTATATGATTTAAATAGATTCTATACTAGATGGGATGAATTATCTCATTGGGGTAAGATGGTTAAAGAGATAATTAGATTAGATGATTTCTATTCAATATCTCAATCACATTTATTAGTGCATAAAGATTATCCACCTATATTTTCATTGATGGAAACATTCTTTACTTTAATAAGTGGGGGATTTAAAGAAACATATCTTATTAGATGTATTCATTTATTTGAAGGTAGTATTGTTATATCTACTTTAAATTATTTTAAAGAAAAGAAAACTATAAATATAATTATTAAAACTTTATTATCATTAGCTATTATATATATAATTACTTTATTATTTGATTCAGAAGTATTTGTTAATAGTATATATATAGATTATCCTTTAGCTGCTATAGTAGCATATATGTTATTTATAGTATTTAGAAGTGATAAGATATCATATAACTTAATTATTAAATTAGGATTATTCTTAACATTTATATTATTAGCTAAACAAGTAAGTATAGCATTCTTCTTAATGATTATATTTATGTTATTAATTAAAATGATATTAAATAGAAAAAAATTAGATATAAAGAAAATATTAATAACTATATTTGTGGTATTAATTGTACCTATTACAATGCTTACTTCATGGAATAAATATAAAGATAATCTAAATACAGTAGCTCAATTCAAAACAAGTGATATTAAAATAACTGAAGTAAAAGAGATCATGACAAATGCTGGTGAAAATAATTGGCAACATGAAGCTTCTACAAATTATTTAAATGCTTTATTTAATAAAAACATATCATCTAGTTATTTGAAGATTACGTTTATAGGCACTGCTATAGTAATGTTATTACTTGTATTTATTGTTTATAACAATACTAAAGATAATATTAAAAAAAGTAATATATATATATTATTATCAACAATTATAATTGGATATATTGGTTATACTTTATTGATGTATTTAATGTATGTATTTAATTTTGGGCCTATTGAAGGACCTGCTATTGCATCATTTGATAGATATATGTCTACATATGTCCTTATATGTTTATATGTATTATTATTTATATTATTCTATTATAAGAATATTAAACATAGATATTTACTTATATTATTAGCTGCAATAATGATAACTATTAGACCACATCAATACTTAAGATTAAGACCAGATTTAATTATATTACCTAATCATCATTATGATGAATCAATATATGCGGCAAATAAGATTGATAGATATGTAAATCAAGATGATAAAGTATTTATAATTGATCAAGTAGAAAAGAATGGTTCTGTATTCTATATTAATTATTTCAGTACTAAAGCAACAACTAATTTAACTAATTATGAAATGATTAATATAGATGATAATATTGAAGTATTACAAGAGTATGATTATTTATATACATATTCATTAAATACAAGTGAATTAGAATTACATCAATTATATAAAATTTATATTGAAAAGAATAAAGTGAAGTTAATAAAAGTGGATTATTATGAGTAGGAAGGATGATTAAGATGTTATTTAATAAAAAGAAAATAGCAGTATTAATACCATGTTATAATGAAGCACCAACAATTGAAAAAGTTGTAAAAGATTACAAAAAAGCATTACCAGGCGCTGATATATATGTATATGATAATAATTCAACAGATGGAACTGATAAGATAGCTAAGAAAGCTGGAGCAATTGTTAGATATGAATATAAACAAGGTAAAGGTAATGTAGTAAGATCAATGTTTAGAGATATCGATGCTGATTGTTACCTTATGATTGATGGAGATGACACATATCCTGCTGAAAATGCAAAAGAGATGTGTGATTATATTTTAGATGGTAAAGCAGATATGGTAATAGGTGATAGATTATCATCTACATATTTTAAAGAGAATAAAAGACCATTTCATAATTTAGGAAATGTTATGGTAAGATTCTTTATCAATACATTATTTAAAGCAAAAGTAAAAGATATCATGACAGGTTATAGAGCATTCTCGTATAATTTTGTTAAAGGTTTTCCTGTATTATCTAAAGGATTTGAAATAGAAACAGAAATGACTATTCATGCATTAGATAAGAATTTTGGACTTGTTGAGATACCTGTAGAGTATCGTGATAGACCAGCAGGATCAGTGAGTAAGTTAAATACATTTAAAGATGGTTTTAAAGTATTAATGATGATAAAGACGTTGTTTAAAGAATATAAACCAAGAACATTCTTTAATATCTTATCATTTATATCATTTATTATAGGTTTAGTATTAAATATATTTCCAATTATAGAATATTTTAAATTTAGCTATGTATATAAAGTACCATCATTGATAGTAGGTGGATTCTTTATAATAGTATCTCTTTTATTAATGATAACAGGAATAATACTTGAAGTAATAGCAAAGAAACATAAACAACTATACGAATTATATTTAAATACCTTAAAGAAATAATTGACAATTAATGTTTAATTATATATAATCAATACGTAATGAAGTTATTACTTGGATTGGACTTACTCCAAATTCATTCTAAGTTTTGACGGATAAATAAAGAAAAGGAGGAAAATAAGATGGCTGTAACTAAGGAAAGAAAAGCAGAATTAGTTAAAGAATTTGGTAAGGAAGCTAAGAATACTGGAGCTCCAGAAGTTCAAATTGCAATTCTTACTGAAGAAATCAATGAATTAACTGAACATTTAAAAACTCATATTCATGATTTCCATTCTAAAAGAGGATTACTTATGAAAGTTGGTAAGAGAAGATCTTTACTTGACTATTTAAAGAAGAATGACATTAAGTCATATAGAGAAGTAATCGAAAAATTAGGTATAAGAAAGTAGGCACTTGTTTTAAGTGTCTTTTTATTTATGTAGTAGGCACAAAAAATCATAAATAAAGAAGGAGAAAAGTAAATGGAAAAGAAAGTATTTAAGACAATGTTCCATGGTAAAGAATTAATAGTTGAACATGGACAAGTAGCTAAGCAAGCACATGGTGCTGTATTAGTTAGATATGGAGATACAGTTATTTTATCTACAGTTGTTGTATCTAACACTGCAAATATTTTATCTGATTTCTTCCCATTAATGGTTTTATACCAAGAAAAATTATATTCAGTAGGTAAGATACCTGGTGGATTTATTAAAAGAGAAGGTAGACCAACAGATGCTGCAACACTTGCTGCACGTATGATTGATAGACCTATGAGACCAATGTTTCCAGAAGACTTCAGAAATGAAGTACAAGTAGTTAATACTGTATTATCGGTTGATACTGATAATTCACCTGAATTAACTGCTATGTTTGGATCATCATTATGTACATGTATTTCTAAGATACCATTTGATGGACCAATCGCTGGTGTTAAAGTAGGACGTGTAAATGGTGAATTTATCATTAACCCAACACCTGCACAACTAGAAGAATCTGATATTGACTTAACTGTTGCTGGTACTAAGAAAGCTATTAACATGGTTGAAGCTGGATCTAAAGAAGTATCTGAAGAAGATATGTTAGATGCATTAATGTTCGGTCATGAAGCAGTTAAAGAATTGTGTGAATTCCAAGAATCAATTATCAAGGAAATTGGTGTTCCTAAGATGGAATATGAACACTTAGTTATTGAAGATGAATTAGTTGAAGATATTAAGAAGCTAGCTGAAGATAAATTAGATAAAGCTATGCGTATTAAAGAAAAACTTGAAAAGTATGCTGCTATTGATGCTGTAAAAGAAGAAGTAGTAACTAAGTATGAAGAAGAAAATAAAGATAAATTAGACTCTGAAGAATTAACAGTATTAATTACTAAAGTTAAATTAGCTTTAGAAAATATCGAATATGATTTATTTAGATCAATTACAGTTAATGAACATATAAGAGCTGATGGTAGAAAGATGGATGAAATTAGACCATTATCTACTGATATCGATTTATTGCCTAGAACTCATGGTTCAGCATTATTTACTAGAGGTGAAACTCAAGCATTAGCTGTAACTACATTAGGTGCATTAAATGAATATCAAGCATTAGATGGATTATCATTAGAAGCTGAAAAACATTTCATGTTACATTATAACTTCCCAGCATTCTCTGTTGGTGAAACTGGTAGATATGGTTCTCCTGGTAGAAGAGAAATTGGACATGGTGCTTTAGGTGAAAGATGCTTAAAACAAGTAATGCCATCTGAAGAAGAATTCCCATATACAGTTAGAGTTGTATCTGAAATACTTGAATCTAATGGTTCATCATCACAAGCAACTATTTGTGCTGGTTGTATGTCATTAATGGCTGCAGGTGTTCCAATTAAAGCTCCAGTAGCAGGTATAGCTATGGGATTAATTACATCTAAAGATGAAAAAGAATATGAAATATTAACAGATATCCAAGGTATGGAAGATCATTTAGGTGACATGGACTTTAAAGTTGGTGGAACTAGAGAAGGTATTTGTTCATTACAAATGGATATTAAGATTAAAGGTATAACTAAAGAAATCTTAGGTAAAGCATTAGCTCAAGCTAAGAAAGCAAGAATGGAAATTCTTGATGTAATTGAAGCTCAAATACCTGAACCAAGAAAAGAAGTATCTAAGTATGCTCCTAAACTTGAAACATTCATGATTAATCCAGATAAGATTAAAGATGTTATTGGTAAAGGTGGAGAAACTATTACAAATATCATTTTAACTTCATCAAATGTTGATACAGTACAAGATATTAATGCTGTTAAGATTGATGTAGAAGAAAATGGACAAGTTATTATTTATCATACAGATAGAGAAGTTATAAATAAAGCTGCTGAAATGATAAAGAATATTGTAAGAGAAGTTGAAACTGGTAAAAAGTATGAAGGTAAAGTTGTTCAAGTAGAAGACTTTGGATGCTTCGTAGAATTATGGCCAGGATGCCAAGGATTAGTACATGTTTCTCAATTAGCTCACGAAAGAGTTGATAAACCATCTGATGTGGTATCAGTTGGAGATACAATTGTTGTTGAATCATTAGGATATGACAATAAGGGTAGATTAAACTTATCAAGAAAAGTATGTATGCCAAAACCAGAAAAGAAAGATAAAAAAGAAGAAAAGAGTGAAGAATAATCACTCTTTTTATTTACATAATAAATGTTAATTACATGTTAAATACGTGAAACATTATACACTAATTATTTTTTATATGTTAATATTAATTTAGAAAATAAGGAGGAAAAGATTATGAAAAGATTATTATGCGCAATAGCAATGTTAGTTGCATTTATCCCTTTTGTAGGTGTAAAAGCTTTAAATGAAACAACTAACTATTATAGTTATAAGAAAGGACAAATTGTTAACTTCTATCCAAATGCTACAGAAGAAGCTGCTAGAAATAAAAAAGCTTTAGAAACAATGATTGTTGAAGATAAAGATACATCTAGTAGATTTATTAAAGCATGGATAATGGGTGGTGGAGTTTATTCTGGATCATCTGCAGATCAAACAGCTGCATTTATAAACCAATATAAGACAGCTTATATAGATTTATTATCTAAAGCAAAAGCAGCTGACGGATTAGGAGTATTCCCTACAACAGGTGCTGAAACTGATGAAAAAGATAATTATATGATTAATTTCAATGATACTAGTAAAGGTATGGATTTAATCACTTTAGATGATTTAAAAACTATGTTTGGTGATGCACTTTCTCCAGTGTTAACTGCTACAACAGGAACTACAGATCCTAGTGCAGCATTAGTAGATAATACTGATAATTATACATTATCAGATGTTGAAATAGTTAATAGAGTTGGTGAAAAGACTTCATTATATGATGAATTAGAATTAGTTGTTGCAGTTGCTAAAAAGATTGATGAAGCAGGAGCAAAAAGAGGATTCTATGTATTAGAAAGAAATGCAAGTGGTGGAATCAAACAAATGTGGATTGCAGAATTTACATGGAATGGTAACGATATCAGCGGCATTCAATTACGTAAAGCAGTAACTGCAGATGCAAATACTACATATTTATTCATGCCTACAGTATATGTTAATAAGACTGCAGATTGTCATGAAGAAACACCTGAAAATCATTGTTATAAGTGTGTAAACGAAAATGGTAAATTCATATTTAAATGGACTACTGCTGGTGATAAAGAAGTAGAAAAATGTGAAGTTCAAAATGATATTACTTCTAAGAAAGATTGTTCAGAATTAGTTAAGACTGGTGTAGAATCTCATATCTTAGAATTTGCTATTGTAGCTGCATTATGTGTTATCGCATTAATCGTAGTTAAACGTAAAGACTTATTTAAGACAATATAATATAAAAACTAGAGAGGTATAACCTCTCTTTTTATTTGTCTTATTATTTGATATAATTATCTTATGATAGGGGATTTTAAATATGGGAAAGTATAAGAAAGAGATTATCATATTAAGTATATGCTTTATAATGTGTATAGTATCTATTATAGTTATTAAGAATAAATTCTTTGGTGGTATGAGTGTATATCAACAAGCAGCTAATATAGCTAATGGATTAAAAAATGATAATGGTAAATATAAAGAAGCTGTGACAGTACCTATTGAAACAACTACAATTGTTATTCCTAAAGCAGATGATTATACACCTGGTGATGAAGAAGTAGGGGATGAAGTTGATACAACATATCCGTATGAGATTGCTCCTCAATTTGAGGATGATGGATCAATTATATATGATGGAATGACTTTAACTGAATTAACCAACAAATTAAATAAGAGTTTAAATGGATATATGACTAATACTGGATATTTCTTTGCTGAGTATACAAAGAAGACTGGATTGAATCCTTATTTAGCTGTATCTATAGTATTACTTGAGACAGGATGCAAGTGGAGTTGTTCAAAACTAACAAAAGAATGTAATAATATAGGTGGATTAAAAGGATCACCTTCTTGTAATGGTAAATCATATAAGAAATATAATACGTTAGGTGAAGGAATAGATGGATTCTTAGATATAATATATAAGAATTATTATTTAAAAGGTATGAAGACACCTGAAGAGATGAACCCTGTATATGCTGCTTCTACTACTTGGGCAGAAAAAGTAAGAAGTTATATGAATGAAATAAAGAATAAGTAATTATTCTTTTTTTATACAATAAAAAAGATATACATTAAAGTATATCTTCATCATATCCTAATTTATTTTTTAATATATATATTGGTCTATTCTTTATTTCTATATATGTTCTAGATACATATTCACCAATTATACCTAATACAAATAATATTAATCCACCTAATATTAATAAAACGCTCATTAATGAGGCATAACCTGGAATATCTTTTCCTTGTATTAATGTTTTAGCAACTAATACTATTAAATATATAAATGCACCTAATGAAATAGTTCCTCCAATAAAGCTTGCTGCTCTTAAAGGTAAAGTGGAGAAGTTTAGTATACCATCTATAGCGTAAGATATTTGTTTCTTTAATCTAAACTTAGATTTGCCAGCAGTTCTTTTATTAGGTTTATATGGTACATATTTAGTTTTAAAACCTACATATGAGAATAATCCTTTAGTGAATCTATTTGATTCTGTCATACTTGTTAAGGCTTTAACTACATCATGTCTCATTAATCTGAAATCTGATGCACCTTTTACATATTCTCTTTTAGTGGCCTTTCTCATAATATTATAGAATATACCTTTAGCTAACTTTTGGAATAATCCTTCACCTTTATAATTATTAGTCATGCATACAACATCATAATCTTTGTTTTCTTCTAAGAAAGATAACATATCTTTAATATATTTAGGGTTTTGTTGTAGGTCTGCGTCAATTATAACGGCATATTCAGCTTTACTTGCAGATAATCCGGCATGTATTGCAGCATCCTTACCGAAGTTACGAGAGAAGGATAATACTTTAACTCTTTTATTATCTTTCTTATATATATATTCTAATACTTTATATGTATTATCTGTAGAACTATCATCAACAAATATAATATTATATTTAATACCATCTAAGGCTTTATCTATAGCATTATATAGGTTTTCTAGGGATTCTTCCTCATTTAGAGTAGGGATAATAATATCTAATTTCATAATACCACGTCCAATTAAATTATATCATATTTACACTTTATTTTTATATATTTAATAAGTGTAAAATTTTTTGATAAAAATAGGCTCAAAAAACTTGCTTTTCTACGAAAAATCGTTTATAATGGTTTGTAGTTTAAACGGCGAAGATAGGCGAGGTTGTCGATACACTAGGAAGAGTTGTAAAAATGCTTTCTAGAGTAAACGGGTTATTTGCCTGGAGCAAGTTTATTCAAGAAATAAGCGAAGGGAGGACATGTAAAATGTCAAAAGTAAGATTAAGATTAAAAGCTTATGATCATCGTATCTTAGATACTGCTTGTGCAAAGATTGTTGATACTGTTAAGAGAACAGGTGGAGAAATCTCTGGACCAGTTCCATTACCAACAGAAATTCAAAAGATCACTGTATTAAGAGCTGTACATAAGTACAAAGATTCTCGTGAACAATTCGAGATGAGAACTCATAAGAGATTAATCGATGTTAAAAATCCTAGTAAAGAAACTATGGATGCGTTAGCACATTTAGATTTACCTAGTGGTGTTGAAGTAAACATCAAGACTATGTAATCAAAACAAAAAAAGAAAGATAAACGGAGGAAAAGAAAATGAAAGGAATCTTAGGTCGTAAATTAGGAATGACTGAAAAATTTACGAAAGATGGAAAAGTAATTCCTGTTACTGTAGTATCTGTTGAACCTAATGTTATCACTCAAATTAAGACAGTTGAAACTGATGGTTATAACGCAATTCAAATTTCTACAGTTGACAAGAAAGAAAAGCATGTAACAAAACCTGAAGCAGGACATGCAAAAAAAGCTGGTGTAGCTCCTAAGCGCTTCTGTAAAGAATTAAGAGTAGATAATCCTCAAGATTATACTCTAGGAAGTACTTTAGATGCTAGCACATTCACAGTTGGTGAAAGAGTAGATGTAACTGGTACATCTAAAGGAAAGGGTTTCCAAGGACCAATCAAACGTCATGGATTCTCTAGAGGACCTGAAACACATGGTTCTGATTATCATAGAAAACCTGGTTCAATGGGTACTATGAGACCAATGAGAGTTTTAAAGGGTAAAAAGTTAGCTGGACATATGGGAGCTGAAACTGTTACAATTCAAAACTTAGAAATAATTGAAGTTAACACTACTGATAATTACATTTTAGTAAGTGGTAATGTTCCAGGAGCAAAACAAGGTTTAGTATTAATTAAAGAATCTGTTAAACCTGGAAAAGTAAATCCAAAAGACATCATTTCTTATGTAGAAGAAGAAGTTGCTGAAGAAGCTCCAGTTGAAGAAACTGTAGTTGAAGAAGCACCTGTAGAAGAAACTGAAACAACAGAAGAAGCTGTAGTTGAAGAAGTTGCTGAAGAAGCTGCTGAAGAGAAAGTTGAGGAAACAACTGAAGAATAATTCTTCAGATGAAAGGAGATAAGTATTATGGCAAAGTTAAAATTAATGAATATTAAAGGTGAATCTAGTAAAGATATCACATTAAATGATGAAATTTGGAAAACAGAAGTAAATGAGGTTGTTTTAAAGAAAGCATTAAAATTACAAATGGATTCTGCAAGACAAGGAACTCATGCAGTAAAAGGTAGAACTCAAGTATCTGGCGGAGGTAAGAAACCTTACAGACAAAAAGGTACTGGTAACGCAAGACAAGGTTCTACAAGAGCACCACAATTTAGAGGTGGCGGAATAGTATTTGGACCAACTCCAAGAAGTTATGGTTTCAAAATGAATAGAAAAGAAAGAGTATTAGCTCTTAAGTCAGCATTATCTGACAAATTAAATGAAAAGAGAGTTGTAGTTGTTGATTCATTAGAAAATGTTTCTACTAAGACTAAAGATGTTAAAACATTATTAGCTAACTTAAAAGTAGAAGGTAAGGTATTATTTATATCTGCTAATGATGCTGAAAAGTTATACTTAGCAACTAGAAATACAACTAATACTGCATTAATCATGGCAGACGAAATCAATTGTTATGATATCGTTAACGCTGATTACATCGTATTAGATGAAGACTCTTGCAAATATATAGAGGAGGCACTTTAATGAAAGATATAATTATAGCCCCAGTAGTGACTGAGAAATCTGCTGTAACAGCTAATGACGGAAAAACTTATGTTTTTAAAGTTGATAAAGCTGCTAATAAAACACAAATTAAACAAGCAATTGAAAGTGCATTTAATGTTAAAGTTTCTGAAGTTAGAACTATCAATACTAAGTCTAAGAAGAAAAGAGTTGGTAGATATACAGGAACTACTAAAACTTATAAGAAAGCAATCGTTGTATTACAAGATGGTAATGCAATCGAAATATAGTAGGAGGTTATTGAGATGGGTATATTAAAATATAAACCAACGACTAATGGACGTCGTGGTATGTCAACATTATCTAATGATGAACTTACTCAAGGAAATAATCCTACTAAGTCATTATTAAAGACAAAAGCTAAAACTGGTGGACGTAACAATCAAGGTAAATTAACTGTTAGACACATCGGTGGTGGCGCTAAGAGAAAATATAGAGTAATTGATTTTAAAAGAAATAAATTTGGTGTAACAGGTAATGTTGCAACAATCGAATACGATCCAAATAGAAATGCAAATATCGCATTAATTAACTATTTAGATGGTGAAAAGAGATATATCATTGCTCCTAAAGATTTAAAGGTTGGTATGATTGTTGAATCTGGAGAAGCTTGTGATATTAAAATTGGTAATGCAATGCAATTACAAAATATTCCAGTTGGTACATTAGTACACAACGTAGAATTAAAACCAGGTAAGGGTGCTGAAATAGCAAGATCTGCTGGTGCATCTGTTCAAATACTTGGTAGAGATGATAAATATGTAATCGTTCGTTTACAATCAGGTGAAACAAGAAAGATTCTTGGAACTTGTATGGCAACAATCGGTGTTGTTGGTAACGAAGATGCAGAATTAGTTAAAGTTGGTAAAGCAGGACGTACTAGACATTTAGGTATCAGACCTACAAATAGAGGTTCTGTAATGAACCCTAACGATCACCCACATGGTGGTGGTGAAGGTAGAACACCAATCGGACGTAAGTCACCAATGACTCCTTGGGGTAAACCTGCTCTTGGAGTTAAGACTAGAAATCCAAAGAAAGCATCTAATAAGCTTATTATTAGTAGAAAGAAAAACAAGTAGGTGAGTAACTATGGCAAGAAGTTTGAAAAAAGGGCCTTTCATTGATGAAAGCTTAATGAAGAAAATACAAAAGTTAAACGCTGAAAATAAAAAGGAAGTTGTTAAGACTTACTCAAGACGTTCAACTATATTCCCTGACTTTGTTGGTCATACAATTGCTATTCATAATGGTAAGGATTTCATTCCTGTATACATTAGTGAAGAAATGGTTGGTCACAAGCTTGGTGAATTCGCATTGACTCGTAAAAACGGTGGTCATGGCGAGAATAAGAAGTAGGAGGAGTAAAGAATGGAAACATTTGCAATACATAAAAATGCTATGGTAGCTCCTTTAAAGGCTAGAATGACTCTTGATTTAATCAGAGGTAAGAAAGCTACTACTGCTGTTAATATATTAAAGAATACAAACACTAAATCAGCTAGATTAATTGAAAAAGTATTAAACTCAGCTATAGCTAATGCTACAAATAATTTTGGAGCTAAGTTAGAAGATTTAAGTGTTTCTGAATGCTATATCAACCCAGGTGTTGTTTACAAGAGATGGAAACCAGCATCACGTTCTAGAGTTGATAAGAGAAATAAAAGAACAAGTCACATAACTGTTAAAGTTAGTGATGGTAAGGAGGCTTAATTATGGGACAAAAGGTAGATCCTAGAGGATTAAGACTTGGTGTTAATAAAGATTGGGAATCTAAATGGTATGCAGAAGGAAAAGAATATATATCATCTTTAAATAATGATATTAAGATTCGTGAATATTTAACTAAGAAGTTAAAAGATGCTGCTGTATCTAAGATTGAAATCGAAAGAAAGCCAAATAGAGTAGATGTTAAGATTATTACTGCTAAACCTGGTGTTATCATCGGACATGGTGGAGAAGACATCGAAAAATTAAGAAATGAAATTAAGAAAGTATCTGGTGAAACTGTATATGTTAATATCGTTGATGTTAAGAATCCAGCATTAGATGCTTCACTAGTTGCTCAATCAATTGCTAGACAAATTGAAAATAGAGGTAACTATCATAACATTCAAAAGAAAGCTATTAAGGACACTATGAAGGCTGGAGCTCAAGGTATTAAAACTATGGTTTCAGGAAGACTTGGTGGAGCTGAAATGGCAAGAAGCGAATTCTATGTTGAAGGAACAGTACCTTTACAAACTATTAGAGCTGACATAGATTATGCTACAGCTGAAGCTGATACTACTTATGGTAAGATTGGTATCAAGGTTTGGATTTATAAAGGTGAAATCTTAAACAAGAAGAATAAAGGAGGTAATAGCGATGTTAATGCCTAAGAGAACAAAATATCGTAAGCCTCATAGAATATCTTATGAAGGAAAAGCTAAAGGTAATACTAAAGTCAATAAAGGCGAATATGGATTACAAGCTAAAGAAGGCGGATACGTAAATTCAAGACAAATTGAAGCTGCACGTATCGCTATGACAAGATATATGAAACGTGGAGGAAAAGTATATATTAATATATTCCCTCACTTAGCAAGAACTAAACAAGGTTTAGGACAACGTCAAGGTACAGGTAAAGGATCTGTAGATCATTATGCAGCTGTAGTTAAAGCTGGAACAGTAATGTTCGAAGTATCTGGTGTTTCTGAAGAAATCGCTAGAGAAGCTTTAAGATTAGCATCACATAAATTATCTGTAACAACTAGATTCGTTGTAAGAGAAGGCGGTGTAGCTAATGAAGACTAATGAAATTAGAAAAATGTCTAATGAAGAAATCATTAAGAAAATTGAAGAATTAAAGTCTGAATTATTCGATATGAGAATGAAACAAGCTACAGCAGCTTTAGAAAAATCTCATAAGATTAATGAAGATAGAAAGACAATTGCTAGATTAAAAACTGTTCTAGCAGAAAGAGAAAATGAAGGAGGAGAACAATAATGAGTGAAACTAATAAGACTTATATAACAGGTAAAGTTGTATCAGCTAAGAATGATAAGACTATAACTGTTTTAGTAGAAACTTATAAAAATCATCCTTTATATCATAAGAGAGTTAAAACTTCTAAGAAGTATACAGCTCATGATGAAAAAAATATTGCGAAAGTTGGAGATACAGTTAGATTAGTATCTACAAGACCATTATCTAAGACTAAAAGATATGCTCTTGATGAAGTATTAATTGAATCTGTAGAAATCTAAGAGGAGGGTTATTATGATACAACAAGAAACTAGATTAAAAGTTGCTGATAACTCTGGCGCAAGAGAAGTTTTAGTAATCAGAGTAAAAGGTGGAAGTAAAGTTAAATATGCTAACATTGGAGATGTAGTAACTTGTACTGTTAAGAAAGCTATTCCAAACTCTAATGTTAAAGAAGGTAAAGTAGTTAAAGCTGTAATCGTTAGATCAAGACAAGGTGTTAGAAGAGAAGATGGATCTTACATCAAGTTCGCTGATAATGCATGCGTATTAATTAAGGAAGATAAGAGTCCAATCGGAACTCGTGTTCTTGGACCAGTTGCTAGAGAATTACGTGATAAGAATTACATGAAGATCGTATCTTTAGCTAACGAAGTATTATAGGAGGATAAATATGGTAAAAGTTGGAGATAAAGTTATAGTTATCGCTGGCGATGACAAAGGAAAAGAAGGAACTGTTACTAAGATCTTAAAAGATAAGAATAAAGTAGTAGTATCTGGAATTAATATTGTTACAAAACATATTAAACCTAGCGCATACAATGAAAATGGTGGAAGAGTTCAAGTTGAAGCACCAATTCATATTTCTAACGTTAAGTTAGCTTCTGAAAAGAAGGAAACAAAGAAAGCTGAAAAAACTACAAAAGCAGAACCTAAGAAAACTGCAAAGAAATCTACAAAGAAAGAGTCAGGTGATAAGTAATGAGTACTTTAAAGGAAAAATACGAAAAAGAAATTAAACCTGAATTAATGAAAGAATTTAATTATTCATCAGTTATGGAAGCTCCTAAACTTGAAAAGATAGTTATCAACATGGGTGTTGGTGAAGGTGCAAAAGATGATAAGTTCATTGAAGCTGCTAAGGCTGACTTAGAAGCAATCACTGGACAACATGCTGTTGTAACTAAAGCTAAACATTCAATAGCTGGTTTCAAGATTAGAGAAGGTCAACCTATAGGTGTTAAAGTTACACTTAGAGGTGAAAACATGTATAACTTCATGGAAAAATTAATTAAAGTTGCATTACCTCGTGTTAGAGATTTTAGAGGTATTAGTAATAGAGCATTCGATGGAAAAGGAAATTATACTTTAGGTATTAAAGAACAAATTATTTTCCCTGAAATCGAATACGATAAAGTAATAAAAGTAAGAGGAATGGACATAGTTTTTGTTACAACTGCAAAGACTAATGACGAAGCATTAAAATTATTAGATGCATTCGGAATGCCATTTAGAAAGTAGGTGCAAGTATGGCTAAGACTAGTTTAAAGGTTAAACAATCAAGAAAACAAAAATTTGGTGTAAGAGAATATACTAGATGTGAAAGATGTGGAAGACCTCATGGCGTATTACGTAAATTTGGTTTATGTCGTATTTGCTTTAGAGAACTTGCTAACCAAGGTAAAATACCTGGTGTTAAGAAGTCTAGTTGGTAGGAAGGAGTTTTAGTATGGTAGAAGATAAAATAGCTGATATGCTTACAAGAATAAGAAATGCTAATCAATTAAAGTATGATACTGTTGAAGTATTAGGAAATAAGACTACTGAAGAAATATCTAGAATCTTAAAAGATGAAGGATATATTGCTGATTATGTAGTTAATAAAGCTTCAAATGGTAATACTATTACATTAACATTAAAATATTCTGATAATAAAAAGGTAAGAGTTATTACTGGATTAAAGAGAATATCTAAGTCTGGTTTAAGAGTTTATGTTAAACATGCTGAACTTCCAAAAGTTCTTAACGGATTAGGTATTGCAATAATCTCTACATCTGAAGGAATTATGACTGATAGAGATGCTAGAATCAAAGGTCTAGGAGGAGAAGTACTTGCATACATTTGGTAGTGTGAGGAAATATTAGTTATGAGTAGAATAGGAAATAGAGTATTAACAATCCCTGCAGGAGTTACTGTAACAGTTGACGGAACTAAAGTTACTGTTAAAGGACCTAAAGGTGAATTAACAAATGAATTTAATAAAAACATGGTAATTGAAATCAATGGTACTGAATTAACAGTTAAGAGACCAAATGATTCAAAAGAAATGAAAACATTCCATGGTACAACAAATTCTTTAATTGAAGGTATGATCATTGGTGTTTCTGAAGGATTCACTAAAGACTTAGAAATAAATGGTGTAGGTTACAGAGTAGCTGTAAATGGAAATAAGATTGAATTAAACGTTGGATATTCTCATCCAGTTAAAATCGATGTTCCAGCTGGATTAAAAGCTGAAGCACCATCTCAAACTAAATTAACTATTTCAGGAATTGATAAACAAAAAGTTAATGAATTCGCTGCAAATATTAGAAAAGTTAGAGAACCAGAACCATATAAAGGTAAAGGTATTAAGTATGCTGATGAACATATTAGAATTAAAGAAGGAAAGAAAGCATCTAAATAGTTGAAAGGAGAAAATGAAGTATGATAAAGAAAGAAGCAAATAATGTTGCAAGATTAAGAAGACATGCTAGAGTTCGTAAGAGTGTATCTGGAACTAAAGAATGTCCAAGATTAAACGTTTTTAGATCTAATTCTCATATTTTCGCACAAGTAATTGATGATGAAAATGGTAATACTTTAGTTTCTTCATCAAGCGTTGAACTAAAAATTAAAAATGGTGGAAACGTAGAAGGTGCTAAAACAGTTGGTGCTGATATCGCTAAGAAAGCTGTTAAGGCTGGTATCAAAAAAGTTGTTTTTGATAGAGGCGGATATCAATATCATGGACGTGTAGAAGCTTTAGCTAATGCTGCACGTGAGAATGGATTAGAGTTCTAGGAGGTGCAAGATGGCTGAAGAAGTAAAAGAAGTAGTAGAAACAACTGAAGAAGTTGTTGTTGAAGAAAAAACTGAAAAGAAACCTGAAAGAAAATCTGAAGGTAAAAGAGAATTTAGACCAAAAAGAAATTTTGAACCTAAAAAGAAATTATTAGACGAAAGAGTAATCGACCTTAAGAGAGTAACAAAAGTTACTAAAGGTGGTCGTCATATGAGATTCTCAGCTACTATGGCTGTAGGTGATGGAAAAGGTTTAGTTGGAATTGGTTCAGGAAAAGCTAATGAAGCTCCAGAAGCAATTAAGAAAGCATTACAAGCTGCTAATAAGAATTTAGTTAAAATCTCATTAGTAGATAATAATAGAACTATACCACATGATGCTCATGGTACTTGTGGTAAGTCAAGTGTAATGATTAAACCTGCACCTAAAGGTACTGGAATCATCGCAGGTGGTGCTGCACGTGCTATCTTAGAGATTGTTGGTATTAAAGATGTAGTTGCTAAGAGTTTAGGATCAAATACAAAAGTTAATGTTGCTAAAGCTACTTTAGAAGCATTACAATCAGAACGTACTCCAGAAAGAATTGCTGAGTTACGTGGTAAGAAAGTTGAGGAGTTATAATATGAAGTTAAACGAATTAAGTAAATCTCCAGAGACTAAAGTAAGAAAAAGAGTAGGTCGTGGACAAGGTTCAGGGCTAGGTAAGACTGCAGGACGTGGAGAAAACGGACAAAAGTCAAGATCAGGAGTTTCAATTAAACCTTGGTTTGAAGGTGGACAAACTTCATTATTCAAGAGACTTCCTAAGAGAGGTTTCAATAATGCTAAGTTTAGAAAGGAATATGCTGTAATCAACTTATCTGATTTAAACAGATTTGAAGATGGTACAGAAGTAACTCCAGAATTATTAATTGAAACTGGTATTATTAAGAAACCTTTAGCTGGTATTAAAGTATTAGCTAATGGTAAATTAGAAAAGAAGGTTAATGTAAAAGCTCATAGATTCTCATCTACAGCTGTTACAAAGATAGAAGAATTAGGCGGAACAACAGAGGTGATTTAAGATGTTTTCAAATCTTAAAGGATTATTTACTCCTAGTAATAAAGATTTAAGAAAAAGAATCTACTTCACTTTGTTTGTGCTAGCTATATTTGGACTAGGAACTAATATAATGGTTCCTGGTGCAAAACAAATTACAGAAAGCTTAGGATTCTTTGATTTATTGAATCTAATGAGTGGTGGTAGTTTAAGAACTTTTTCAATATTTTCGTTAGGAGTTATGCCATACATTACGGCATCAATCATAACGCAATTATTACAAATGGATATAATTCCTTATTTTAAAGAATTAAAAGAACAAGGGGCTACTGGTAGACAAAAGATAAATAGAATTAATAGATATTTAGGTATCTTATTCTCATTTGTACAAGGTTATATTTATTCTATAGCATTTATACAAGGAGATACAATGACTGTTGTTAAGACAACAATCATCTTAACTGCTGGTACATCCTTATTATTATGGCTAGCTGATGAAGTTACTAAAAAGGGTATAGGTAATGGTGTATCTTTATTCATCATGGCAGGTATCGTAAGAGACTTACCAAATACATTTACAAGTGCATATGAACAATTAATAAATGGTAATTGGGTTGGTGTAGTATTATTTGCTGCATTCATACTTGCTTACTTATTTATCTTAGTTGGTGTTGTATATACTGAAATTGCTGAAAGAAGAATACCAATTCAACATAGTACAAGAACATCTAGTTCTTATGCTAAAGAACAAGCTTATATGCCTTTAAAACTTAATTCTGCAAATGTTATGCCTGTAATATTTGCAAGTGCTTTAACTGCAATTCCATCATTAATTGCTGGATTTGTTAATAACGAAGCATTCAAGAGTTTTGTTGAAAACTATATTGTATATACTTCCTTAACAGGATTTATATTATATATTGTATTAATATTTGCATTTGGATATGTATATTCCTTAATGGAATTAAATCCAAAGGAAATGGCAGAGAATTTAGATAAGTCCAGAGCTTATGTTCCTGGTATTACACCTGGAGAAAAGACTCAAGCTTATTTCAAGGGTACTATTACAAGATTAACTGTTGTTGGTAGTGCTTCACTTGCAATATTAGCTGCTATTCCAATTATATTCACTAAATTATCTGGTCTATCTAGTTCAATTACATTAGGTGGAACTGGACTACTTATCGTAGTTGGTGTTGCACTTGAAACTTATAAACAACTTGAATCATCAATTGTTTCAAGAAGTTATGAAACTAGTTATAGGAGAAGAAGAAATAGATGAATATAATATTTGTGGCACCTCCCGCAGCTGGGAAGGGAACTCAAAGTAATTTACTAGTAGAGAAATATGGGTTAGCCCATATTTCCACTGGTGATTTATTAAGAGAAGAATCAAACTCAGGCAGTGAGTTGGGTAATAAGTTAAAAGTTGAATTAACAACTGGTAAACTTATATCTGATGAAATAGTAATTAATTTATTAAAAAATAGATTAATGAAAGATGATATTAAAAATGGATTCATATTAGATGGCTATCCACGTAGTTTAGAACAAGCAAGATTACTTGAAGGTATACTAGACGAACTAAATATGAAAATCGATCATGTTTTATATTTAGATATGGATAAAGAGCTTGCTATGCATAGAGCATTAGGAAGACTAACTTGTCCAAAGTGTGGAAAAGGTTATAATAAATATGAAGAGGTAATGAAACCAAAGGTTGATGGCAAATGTGATGATTGTCACGTTGATCTAGAGTGTAGATCAGATGATAATGAAGAAACTTTCAACACTAGATTTGATACATACATAAATAATACACAACCTTTATTAGATTATTATAAAGAAAGAGAATTATTAACTGTTATCGATAACTCTGGTACTCCAGAAGAAACATTTAATAAGATTAAAGAAGTGATTATTTAAGATGATTAATATTTATAGTGATATAGAGATTAATAAAATTAAAAAAGCAGGTCATGTTAACAAATTATGTCATGATTATTTGGCAAGTTTGATAAAACCTGGTATTTCAACAAAGTATTTAGATGATGAAGCTGGTAAGTTTATCGAATCACACGGTGGAATTCCAGCATCAAAAGGATATGAAGGTTATCCTTGTAACATCTGTATATCATTGAATGAAGAAATCGTTCATGGTATAGGAAAAGATGATGTTATCCTTAAAGAAGGAGATATCATTACCTTCGATATAATGACTAAACTAGATGGTTATATAGCAGATTCTGCTACTACATGGCCAGTTGGTAAAGTCAATAAAGAAAAAGAGCACTTAATGTATCATACAAAAAGAGCTTTAGAGGTAGCATTGAAAGAAATCAAAGCTAGAGCACCAATAGGTAATTATTCAGCTAGAGTTCAACAATATGCTGAAAAGCATGGATTATCAGTTCCACATGAAATAGGTGGACATGGTGTAGGAAAAGATGTACATGAAGATCCATTTATTCCAAACTATGGAAAATATGGTGAAGGTATGATTTTAAAATCAGGAATGGTTATAGCGTTAGAACCTATGCTAGTTACAGGTAATAGACATGTAGATATATTAGATGATGATTGGACTATAGTAACAAAAGATGGTAGTCCATCAGCTCATTTTGAACATACAGTAGTTGTTAGAGATGACGGCTATGAAATACTTACAGGAGAGTAAAAAGAATATGGCGAAAGAACAAAAAATTGAAGTTGAAGGAAAAGTTCTAGATGTTACTCATGATATATATAGAGTAGAACTAGATAATGGAATGATTGTAGCAGCCCGTGTTTCTGGTAAAATACGTATGAACATGATCCGTATTTTAGCAGGTGACAGAGTTACAATTGAGTTGTCACCAACTGATTTAACACATGGGATTATAAAATATAGAAAGTAAAATGGAGGTTTAATTATGAAAGTAAGAGCATCTGTAAAACCAATCTGCCCAAAATGTAAAATAATTAAAAGAAAGGGCAAAATAAGAGTTATTTGTGAAAATCCAAAACACAAACAAGTTCAAGGTTAGGAGGAAATTAAATGGCACGTATTAAGAATATCGAATTACCTAAAACTAAATCATTATTTATTGGTTTAACTGCTATCCATGGAATTGGACAAAGCACTGGTAAAAAGATTTGTGAAGCTGCAGGATTAGATCCTGATATGAAAGTACAAGATTTAACTTTAGACGATGAAGCTAAAATAAGAGCAGAAGTTGATAAATATCTTGTAGAAGGTGACTTAAGAAGAGAAGTTCAAATGAATATTAAGAATAAGATGGAAATCAATTCTTACCAAGGAACAAGACATAAAAAAGGTCTTCCTGTTCATGGACAAAGAACTTCAAGAAATGCTAGAACTCGTAAGGGTAAAGGTAAAGTAGTTGCTAATAAGAAGAAATAATAAATAGGAGGAAGAATTATGGCTTATAATAGAAGAAAAAGAAAAGTTAAAAAGAATATACCTGAAGCACAAGCTCATATTTCTACAACATTTAATAACACATTAGTTACTATCACTGATAAAGATGGTAACACAATAAGCTGGGCTTCATCAGGAACTATCGGATATAAAGGATCAAAGAAGAAAACATCTTATGCTGCTGGTTTAGCTGCTGAATCTGCTGGTAAAGCTGCTCAAGAATGTGGCGTTGTAAAAGTTGATGTTTTTGTTAAAGGATTAGGTGGAGGAAGAGAAACTGCTATTCGTTCACTACAAGCAATAGGTTTAGAAATTACATCTATTACTGATGAAACACCTGTACCACATAATGGTTGTAGACCACCAAAAAGACCAAGAAATTAATAATTAAGTGAAAAGGAGTATATTATGAATTTTGAAAAACCAGAATACGAAATAACTGAATATGATCAAAAGAAAAATTATGGGAAGTTTGTTATCAAACCACTTGAAAGAGGATTTGGTATCACTTTAGGAAATGCATTAAGAAGAGTTATGTTATCTTCTATGCCTGGATCTGCTGTTACTAGCGTTAAGATTGAAGGCGTTATGCATGAATTCCAAAAGATCGATGGAATTAAAGAAGACGTTATGAACATTGTTCTTAACATTAAATCATTAGTTGTTAAGAATTATTCAAATGATACAAAGGTTATGCATTTATCTGCATCAAAAGAAGGCGTAGTTACTGCTGCTGACATTGAACATGATGCTGATATCGAAATTGTAAATCCTGAACTTGTTATTTGTAATTTAGTTAAAGGTGGAAAAATCGACATGGAACTTACTGTTAATAACGGTAGAGGATATGTTGATGCAAAAGAAAATAAGAGATTAATGGGTGGAGACATCCCTGGTGTTATACCAGTAGATTCAAATTATAGTCCAATTGAAAAAGTTTTACCTGAAGTTGATCCAACACGTGTTGGTCAAAATGAAAACTTTGATAAATTAACTATGTATGTATATACAAATGGATCTATGACTCCAGAAGAAGCTATGGCTTTAGCTGGTAAAATCTTAATTGAACATTTCATGGTTATAACTGACTTAAATGAAATTGCTGATAAGACAGGTATAATGGCAGAAAAGAAAGTTGATACTATTACTAAGACTTTAGAAACTCCTATTGAAGAAATAGAATTCTCTGTAAGAGCTTATAACTGCTTAAAGAGAGCTAATATCAATACAATGCAAGATTTAATTGATATGAGTGAAAATGAAGTTGCTAAGATTAGAAACTTAGGAAAGAAATCATTAAAAGAAGTTTTAGATAAAGTAGCTGAAATGGGACTAAAGTTCCACGAATAATATAAAAGAAATTAAGTAAGGAGGTTACTATAATGTACAGAAAATTATCAAGAGAATCTAGAATTAGAAGAAGTATGTTAGCCGGAATTACTAAAGATGTTATTATGAACGAAGGTGTTACTACTACTGAAGCAAGAGCTAAAGAAGTAAGAAAATTCGTTGATAAGATGATTACTTATGGAAAAGATGGATCTTTAGTTGCAAGAAGAAAAGCTTTAGCTTTCTTACATAACGATAAAGATGTAGTTAATAAAGTATTTAATGAATTAGCTCCTCGTTATGCTGAAAGAAATGGTGGATATACTAGAATTATTAAATTAACTGAAAGAAAAGGCGATGACGCTTTAACAGTAAGACTTGAATTAGTTGACTAATCAAGTCTTTTTCTTTTTATTCATTTATGGTATATTTAATAATAGAAATGAGGTATAAATATGAAAAAGTGTCCTAGTTGTAATACACAAGTAGATGAAAAAAATAAATTTTGTATTAACTGTGGTGCTCCATTAACTGAAGTAAAAAAGGAAGAAGTTAAAGAAGAACCAAAGAAAGAAGAAGTAAAGGTAGAAGAACCTAAAAAGGAAGAAATAAAAGTTGAAGTAACTAAAACTCCATCAAGTGGTGAAGGCTTTGGTACTGCATCGTTAATATTAGGTATAATATCATTAGTATTATCATTTACTACTTGGTTAATTATTCCAATTTTCCTTGTTGTAATAACTATCGTAGTTGGTTTAATACTAGGTATTATTAACTTAGCTAAAGGTGGAAAGAAGTTTGCTGGTTTAATATTAAATGGTATATCAATTGTAACTGGTATTGCATCTTTTGTAATATTCTATGTATTTGTTATATCTTTAGGTTTATTCTCAGCATTTGATTATCTTCAAGATTATTCTTATACAACTAAATCAATAACTAAATATCAAGCTAATCCAGTAGCTGGTTTTTATAAGTGTTCATCATCATCTAATGTGAGTGCTGATAATTACACATCTAAATTAGATTTATATTCAAGTAAAAACTTCACTTGGACATATGTTAATGAAAATGGCATTGTTAAAGGAACTTATACTTACAGTGATGTAGAAAAGGATACTGAATTAGCTAATACAAATTATTACAAATTAGTTATGACAAGTAATTCTATTACTCAAAATGGTAAAGAGGTAACTGGAACTAAGGAAAACACTTATGAAATGGGTATAGATACATCTGGTAAGAAGAAATCATTAGTTATGATAAATGAAAAGTCATATACAATGTATTATTGTATAGAATCTTAAAAGTGATAATATGAAAAAAAGTGAACAATGTAGAATAGGTTTTTATATAGTATTAATAAATATAATATTAATATTATTTATGTTTACATCTAAACAATTTGATAATGTATATTTTATAATATCTATTGCTTCATCAATAATAGCTATTATTATTAATTTTCAAGTAATGTTATTATATAAAAATATATTTAATATTATTACTTTTATAATTAATATATTAATATCAAATGGATTAATTATTTATTTTATATTTTTTAAATAATAAGGTAAGTTATATTAACTTATCTTTTTATTATGATATAATTAATATGGTGAAATAATAGGAGGAAACATCATGGTTTATATAGCTTTATTTGTTGTTGGTTCACTTGTTGGTATGTTTAGCTATTATATTGAAAATAGACTATGTAATGGAGAATCAATTGTTAAACCTGGATTTCATTGTGAAAATTGTAATCATAGATTAAGCTGGTATGAATCAATTCCAGTTGTGTCTTATATATTATTACAAGGCAAATGTAAAAAGTGTAAGATTAAGCTATCTAAGGAATATATAATATATGAGATACTAGCTGGTATTTTATTTCCGCTATCATATTATTTATATGGATTTTCATCTGAGTTTTTTATAATGATTTTACTATTTACTTTATTAGTAAATATATATATAACTGATTTTAAATATATGATTATACATATTATTCCTATTATAATAACTATAGTTGGAATAATATTAACTTATTTAATATCTTCAGGATTATTATTTACAACTATGTATATATTATTATATTTATATGATGGAATATTTATATTCTTAATATTATTAGGAATTAAATTACTTGGTAATATTATTTTAAAAAAAGAAACGTTTGGATGGGGAGATATATTATTATCTATTATTGCTGGATTATTATTTGGTTTTAAAGGTGGCTTGGTATTTATTATTATTTCTTTAATATTAGCTTTACCTTATGGAATAATAAATAAAGTGTTAAATAAAAAGATAAAGATGCCTTTTGGACCTTTTATGGTTACATCTATGTGTTTATTATATATTTTTTATTCAAATATAAGTGAATTATTATCTATTATAGGAGTGAGTATATGAAAAAAATTAAGTATTTATTATTAATTATTTTTCTATTTCCAGTTATAGTATTTGCATCTGAAATTAAACAAGATTCAATTGAAGTGAACATACAACAAGATGGAAGTGTAAGTGTAACTGAAACATGGGAAGTACCACGTCAAGCTAGTAATGAGTTTTCAAAAGATTTCTTTAATTTAAATAATGTAGTTATAGAAAACTTTACTGTTAAAAGTGAAACAATAAATATTGAAAAGGTTAGTAAATTAAAGAAGGATAAATTAAATACTTTAACAGAGGTTAAAAGGGACAAATCAATTAGTTATAAAATGTTATTAGATACATCATCTGATAAAAAATACACTTTAACATATAATATCAAGGGAATGATTAAAAAATATAAAGATAATATATATGGTATAGATTTTACTTTTATTGGTATAAATTATAATTTAAAGATTAATAAGATTTATATAACTATTACAAGTGAAATACCTTTCTATGATAATAATACTGCTTTATATGGAATGGGTAAAAACATATCTTTAACAATGGAAGATGGAAAAATATTATTTAATTCTTATAACTTTAATGGTAAATATAATATTAGATTATTAACTAAATTTACAGGTGTTGAATATATTAATTATGTAAATATTAATAAGACATTTGATCAAGCTTATTCATCAATTAAGAATGAAAATATGTATTTATCATATGTATTTAATATAATATCTAAAAGTATCATATTTATCTTAATTGTTATTATAGTAATTGTTATTACCATGATTATTTATCATTTAATAATTAAAAATAAAAAGAATGATGAATATAAGAATATATTTACTATCATGAATAAAACAATTTCAACATATGATGATGTGGATTATTATAAAGATATACCTATGGTAGATTTATATAAAGCAGAGTTTATCAGTTCATATTTTAAAATATCAAAGAATAAAGCTGATCTATTAGGAGCATACTTATTGAATTGGTTATATTTAGGAATAATTGATGTTAATATTACAGGATTGAAACCATATATAAAATTAAATTATGACAGTATTGATTCAGATAACCAATTGGATAAAGATTTATTCTTAATGTTAAAAGAATCATCTGTACATAATAAGATAGACGGATTTAAACTTGAAAGATTTTCAACTAACCATTATTTAAGAGTAATGGAATGGTTTAATACAGGTGTTGCCAATGTTTTATCAAGTGAAGGTAAAAAAGGTGGAGTAAAGAAGATAACTAAAATGGGTAAAACTACAATTGAATTACAAGAAAACATAATAAGTGATGGTAATAAATTGTTGGGATTAAAAAAATATTTACTTAACTTTAATCAAGTTCCAAGAGAAAGTGATTTAACAGAAGGTACATATAAATTCTTACTTATATATGCTGAATTATTTGGCGTAGGAGAAATGGTATCTAAAGAGATATTAAGAAAAAATCCAGATAATATATATGCAAAGAAATTACAAGAATTAGAAAAAATAAGATTCATTTATCGTAATTTCTACAATAAAGCATTTGAAGAATATAAGAAGATTAAAAAGAATGCTATAACTGATATATCAGAATTTACTATAGATTTTGATGAAAATATTAGTAAAAAGGGTATAAAATAATAATTTTTACAAAAAAATAGAAATATGCAAATTTTTAAAATCTGCATATTTTTTTATATAGATTTTAAATAACTGATATATAAGTACAACAGATTTTTAAAATCTGATATACAGATATTCAAGATCTGAGCTTTGTTTTCTTCATTTCTTTTTGATAATTTATCTTTTCAAGAAAGGAGGAAAACATATGCATAACATGGTATATTTGATTGGTAGATTAACTGAAGACCCTTGTATTAAAAAGTTAGAAGATGATAGGGATATGTTAACTATTAATCTTGCAGTCCAAAGAAGCTTTAAGAATGAAGATAATATATATGAAACTGATTATTTAAGATGTATTCTTTGGAATGCACTTGCAGAACACACATGTGAATACTGCAGAAAAGGTGATCTTGTTGGAATAAAAGGTAGAATCCAAACAAGATCATATGAAGATGAAGATAAGAATATCAAATATATAACTGAAATTATTGTTGATAGAATTTCGTTTTTAGCATCAGCTAAAAGCCATTCAGATGAAACTAAAATAATACCTGAAGATGAAGAAGTAGAAGAAGATGTAGAAAAGGAGGATTAAAGAACAAATAAAGAATAAAAAGGTGATTAAACTAAGTCATATTACATAACTATAATTACTAATAAACACAGGCAAAAAAAACCTGTGTTTTTTTAATAATATGTGGTATAATTTATCTTGTGCGCTAAAAAGGGGTGACTGAAATGAAATATATAAAAAATAACAAAATTTACGTACAATTATATGATTTAAATTATATTCTCTATAATGGGGCTGGAATTATACCTAAGAGTGTATTTGATAAGGCTTTAAAACAAGCTGTTAATATGAATGATGATAATAAATATGATTATATTGAATTTGATGATATTCATGAAATAAATTATTTTGAAGGTTTAACATTTATAATTAACAAGGATGAAATAGATAATATGTCTATGAATGAATTATTTGAGTTCTATAATTATTCTAAGGAAGAATTAGATCATATTGGTAATTTGTTTAAATCAGTTCATAGAGCTATGGATCTTATTACTTTAAAAAGTGAATATAATAAAGAAAGACATAGATTTGAAACTTTAAAGTATTTATATAATAAAAGAACAAAAGAAAAAGAAATGATAAAAGTAAAAAGTTTAAAGCCTAGTACTTTAAATACAGCAAATAATAATGTATAATAATTATGTAATAATTAAATAAAAGTAAGAAGGGCGATAATATGTATAATGATAAGTTATTTTTAACTCCACAAGAAATATTTAATAAGGAATTTAAGATTGATGCTGAAGGTTATAGACCTAAGGAAGTTGATCAATTCTTAGATATGGTAATTCGTGATTATACAGAGTTTACTAATATTATCAAAAAGCTACAAATCGAAAACAGAGAATTAGCTAATGATAATAATAAGTTAAGAACTGAAAATCGTCGTTTACAAGCAATTATTGATACTGCACATGATGGACAAGGAACTAAGTCTAACATTAATAATATAGATGTATTAAAGAGAATATCTAATCTAGAAAAAGCAGTATATGGTAAAGAAGAATAATATCTTGGATAAACGCTGCCGTAATTAATCGGTTGAGGAAAGTCCATGCTATCACATTCTGTGATGAATGTAGTGTTCGTGCTAGGGGAATAAATAACCCTAGGTAGCGTAAGCTAACGGCTGTGAAATAACCTCAAATGGTTAAAGTAACTATAAAAGTGCCAAAGAGACGAGTCGACTGGGAAACTGGTCGGGTGGAACGTGGTAAACCCCGCGAGATAGAAATCCAAAATTGGTAGGAGAGTCTTTGGAAACGAATGATAAGGGACCAAAGGAGCATATTTGCTAGATAAATGTTTATCGCCTAGTAATAGGTTACAAAACATGGCTTATAAAGATATTTTTATTCTTTTATAAAGGAAGGGATTCTAATGTTTTCACAAGGTGAAGTATTTAGAAATACAAGAGAATCTTCTGGAGTATCACTTGAAGAAGCAAGTAAAGATTTAAACATTCCTGTTATTGAACTAGAACAAATAGAAGCAGGTGCTTTTGGTGCTTTTGAAGATATTTATTTATTAAAAAATAAAATACTTGAATATGCTAAGTATTTAGGTTTGGATTTGAATAAGGTTTTAGAGGATTTTAATGAGTATATGTTTGATAGAACATCAAAGATTAAATTAAAATCAATTGAAACTGAAATGAAGGAATTAGAGAAGGAAGAAATGATAGATGAAGAAAATCGTGTATCATCACCTTATACTAAATATATTCCTAAAGAAAGAACTGTACCATATATAATTGGTGGTATATTAATAGTAATATTAATTATATTAATAGTATTCTGGAGTATATCAACAATTATGGGATTTAATAAAAAGACTAAAACAATTAGTTATGTAGGAGGAGCTTATGAATTTACCCAACAAAATAACAATGGCTAGAATTTTCTTAGCTATAGGATTATTAATATTATTAATTTTTCCATTTGATTTATGTGGATTATATTTTCCAAATTATATAATCTTTGGAAAGATTACAATGAACTTAAAATTTTTAATTGGTGGTGGAGTATTCTTGGTTGCTTCTATTACTGATTCATTAGATGGATATATAGCAAGATCTAGAAATTTAGTAACAGACTTTGGTAAGGTAATGGACGCTATTGCTGATAAAGTATTAGTTAATGGCGTATTAATTGCTTTAGCATGTGAAGGTTCAATAAGTGTTGCTATTCCAATTATAATTGTTACAAGAGATATATTTGTTGATTCAATAAAGATGGTAGCTGGATCTAAAGGTAAAGCAGTTGGAGCATCTATGTTAGGTAAGATTAAAACTATATGCATGATGGCTGGTATAACTTTGGTATTCTTCTATAATTTTCCATTTGAATTATTCTTAAGATTTGATGTTGCAAATGGCTTATTATATGTAGCTACATTATTATCTGTAATAAGTGGTATTCAATATTATCTTGTTAATAAGGATGCATTTAAGGACAAGTAATACTTGTCTTTTTTGTTAAAGGTGATTAATATGTCCAAAGTAGGTATAGTAATATTAAATTATAATGATTATGAAACAACATCTAATATGTTAGATAATATTAAAAATTATAAATCTTTAGATAATATAGTAGTAGTAGATAATAATTCTATAGATGATTCATACAATATCTTAAAGAAATATAATAATAAGAAAATAGATGTTGTTAAATCAGATATAAATGGTGGTTATTCAGCAGGTAATAATTTTGGTATAAAGCATTTATTAGATAATTATAAAGTAGACTATGTAATAATATCTAATCCTGATATAACAGTTACAGATGATACTATAAAATCACTTATAAATGAATTAGATAAAGATGAAAAGATAAAAGTAATAGCACCATGTATAAGTGAATTAGGAACAATTAAAAGAGGATGGAAATTACCTGACTACTATGGTGAAATGATAACTATTCTTAACACAAGACAAAGATTCCATAAAACATATGGATTATATGATGAGAATCATTATAAAGATAGATTATCTAAAGTTGAAGTAGTATCTGGTTGTTTCTTTATAATTAGAAGTGATGTATTAAATGAAATAGGGCTTTTTGATGAAGGGACATTCCTTTATTATGAAGAAAATATTCTAGGTCATATACTTAAGGAAAAAGGTTATGATACATATATCTTAAATGATGTAACTGTTACTCATAATTTATCTCAAAGTGTTGATAAATCAGTTAAGAAATTAAAGAAATATAAAATACTAGTTAAATCATTAATGTATTATGAAAAAAAGTATAATAAGAGAAACATATTTAGTATGTTGTTCTTAACAGTTATATATGTTATTTCATATGTATTAGCTTATATTAAGAACATGTTTAAAAGGTAATTATATTACCTTTTTTCTATGGTTAAAAATGGCCTTATATGGTATGATTAAAGTGGTGATGATATATGTTCTTTTTTCTTGAAGTAATTATTATTGTTATGTTTATTCTTGTTTTTATTAAAATAATAAATAAAGTGTTAAGCAAGACTAAAAATATTTCTTTTAGGAGACCTTTGACAACTGTAGATGGAAATAATGCAATATCTCCTTCAATGTATAATCAAAGCTTAAATAATCTAGCTAAAGATTACATTAAAGAAGAATTAAAACAACAAGGTTTTGGATTATTTGATTCAACATTAGATTTAGAGGTAAAAAAGAGTATTTTATCTTTAGTATTTTCTATAGTAATGATGATATGTAACTTTATGTTATTGTTTAGAATTAATAACACATTAACTATATTATTAATGTTTGTATCAATCATATTATTCCTTGTATTTTTCTTTAAATTTAATTTATATGGAATATTGATTAAACAATTTAATGAAAGACAAGATGAAAAGATGGATTATATAATTGCATCTTATATACAACAAAGAACTAATAGAGTTATTTTTGTTGCAGCAAGATTAATCGTTTTAGGATTGATGATTGCAATTCCATATTTAATATTTAATAAACCTACATATTTATTCGAAGCATATGATGATGGGTATAGATTAAGATATTACGTTGATTCATCTAATAATAAAGAAGTAGTTGTACCATCTGAATATAAAGGTAAAAAAGTTATAGCTATACGTGGAAATGTGTTTAAAGGTTTAAATGTTGAAAAAGTAGTATTACCTGATAGTATTAAAGAAATAAATGGACATGCTTTTGAAAATAATAAAAGACTTAAAGAAGTTGTGATGCCTTCATCACTTGAAATTTTAGGATCACAAGCATTTAAGAATTGCACATCTTTAGAAAAAATTGATATACCTGTTGGTGTAAAAGAAATTCAATATTCTACATTTGAAGGTGCAACGAGTTTACAAGAAGTAAGTTTTAATAATCAAGAAATAATAATAGGAGGATATGCATTTACTAATGCAAGTAGCTTAAGAAAGTTAAATAATTTAAACCCTACAGAAATACATGCATATGCATTCCAAAATACATCACTTGAAGATATTGTGTTACCTAATGGTATTGAAGAAATACCAGCTGGTGTATTCCAAGGAACTAAATTAACATCTTTAGATATTCCAGCAAGTGTTAAAAAGATAAGTGAAAGTGCATTTGAAGGTTCTTCAATATCAAAAGTAACATTACATGATGGACTTGAAGAAATAAGTGAAAGTGCTTTCCAAGGATCAGGATTAACATCAATTACTATTCCTGATACAGTTACAAAGATTAGTGCTCATGTATTCCAAGATTGTACATCTTTAAAGAGTGTAAAATTATCAAAGAATATCAAAGAAATCAAAGCAGGTACATTTAGAAATACTGCTATTGAAGAAATAGATATTCCAACAGGTGTAACTAAAATAGGCGAAAGAGCTTTTAGAAATTGTAGAAACTTAAAGAAGGTAACTGTACCTAGTACTTTAGGATCAATAGGTGACTCAGCATTTAGGGAATGCCCTCGATTAAGAGAAATAACTATACCAGGTTATTGTTCAGTTGGTAAAAAAGCATTTGAAGATTCATTTACAATTATAAAACGTGATAATAAAATGCGTAATACTGAAATGGATGAAAGAATGGAAAGAGTATCTAAAGCAATAAAGGAAGCAGAAGAAAAATATAATTCAGAAGAATAGTAAGATGGGTGGTTTTATGAAAGAATACAAGTTTATTCATCTATTGTATGTTCCAACTCTTGCATGTAATATGGCTTGTAAATATTGCTATCTAGAAGATAATACAAAAGAGTTGAAAACTGATAAAAAGGTATTAGATACATTAAAGTATGCTATAGATAAATTTAATAAAAGTAATGTATATCCATTTAATATATCATTACATGGTGGAGAAGTTACTTGTTTACCTCATGATGATTTTGAAGGTGTTATTAAGTTTATAAGTGATTATTATAAAAAGAATAACAAGTTGATAACATCACATGGTTTTAAAATAGGTGATCCTCATATTAAAACTAATTTATATTCTATAGATAAACATATAGATACTATAAAGAAATATAATGTATCTATTTCAGGTAGTTTAGATTTACCTTTATCATTACATAATGAATATAGAGTAACTAAGGGTAATGGTAAAACATTAGATAAGATAATTGATAATTGTAAGCTATTAAATGAATTACCTAATAAAAGAAAAGTGTCAGCTACTATATTTAAAGAACATTATGACAAGATAGATGAAATAATTGAAGATATCAAATGGTTAGATAAAAATACAACACTTGATATGAATGATTTTAATTTTATGATTGGATTTGATTATAATTCAAATGGAATACTTCATCATATGAGTGAAAGTGAACAAGTTAAGTTCTTTAAAAGAATGCATAAAGAATTTGATGGAACTAATCTTGATGAGGGAGTAAATGGTGCATGGTTTAATGAGTTTGGACCTGAGTATTGTACAAACTGTACCAACTGTGGATCTAAGTTCTTCTTACTTGAAAAGAATGGAGATATTTATTCATGTGTAAGAGGGCAAAAGAATCCTGATTTCTATTATGGAAATATATATGAAAATACTGTTGAAGAAATATTAAGTAAAGCAGAAGAACAAATATTAAAAGCACACAATAGAGTTGGTTTTGATCCTAAATGTGCTAAATGTCCTTATCTTTATATATGTAAGACTGGTTGTCCGTTTGTTAAGAATGTTTATAAACAAAATAAATCATACACATGTAAGTTACAACAAGAATTATATAAATTAAGAGGATATAAAAAAGATAATAATGTAGAAGAAACAGCATATTATTATTTACAAGAAATGCATCCTAATATAATGAATGAATATTATCCTAAAGAAGTTTTAGATTATCCAACACTGGAAGAAATTATTAAAGAAGATAAGAATCTAAAGGATATATATTCAGATGATGTATTTATACTTAACGTAGATGGCCAAGAATATATACTATCATCTCAAATAACTAAGAAGGTAAGGGATATAGTATATTTAACAAATGATTCAAAGATAGAATTATATATGAGAAATAATATATTTGAAAGTGTATGTGATTACCCTAATAATAACTCATTATATATGATGTTATTATCAGGCGATTTAATTACATATGGTGATGAAGGAAGAACCAAACAAAGACATGTCATGACACATCAAATATATGAAGGTGTAATTAAGAAAAATAAATCAGATAAAAAGGGTTATTATAAGGTAGATATTTCTAATATATTGAAAATGTATTATAATGAATTAGATAAGAATAATCCTAATAACTTGTTCTTTACAACAAGTGCATTAAGAGATTACCATTATACAAAACAAAAGAATAATGCATATTATCATATTCAAGCAATTAATCTACCATTTCAAAATATTGAATTTTATGTGCTAGAGGAGGAATAATTATGTTATACGATAAGGCTACAACATTTAGAGAATTAAAACTAAAAAAGTCTGTTTATAATTTAGCTAATTATTATAATATAACTAATGAAGAATTATTCGAAATATATGATTATTTAGTTGCAAATAAAGATAGATATTTAGTATCTACTAAGTTAACAATCAAATTATATGATGAGAATAATCAATTATATAAAACATATCGTGTTACAAATAATGTTCCTGATTTTGGTAACACATCTTTTGATGGTATAAGAATTGATGATTTAGGTGAACATATTAGTACACATTATGTTAGTCATTCATCATTTGGTGGAGGAGGTTCTTCTTCGTCATCTGGTGGAGGTTCATCAAATAATAACAATAACAATAATAATACATTTGA
>JAFXXB010000034.1 GCA_017542465.1 Bacilli bacterium
CAAATATAACCAAACTTGTTATCCATTAGATTACACTTTATTCTACTTATTCTTATACTTCGATAATGAACATATTCCAGTTTCAGAAACTGTTACTTTTAAAGTTAATGGTACAGATAAATTCGGAAATATTGTAGGTAAACCATTAGTTGATAATACAGATATTGCTTTAACATTAGTAACTGATAATACAGTACCAAATATAACTAAAGATAAAAATGAAAAAAGTACAGGTCAATTATTCTTTGATATTAGTAATAGAAAAGCTGGAACTTATCAATTACACTTATACTACAAAGGAAAAGAAGTTATGAAAGTAAATGTAAATGAAGATTTACCAAAATTAACATTTGTAACTGGTCCATGCAGAGCTGATAATAATGATGACTTTGATTTAACTACATTAACTGGCTATGTAACTCAAAAGCCAGTTACTTTCTCATTCCAATGTTATGATGTATATCACAATAAAATAACTAAAGGAGGAGAAAAATTCAGGGGAGTTGGTAATCTTGTCATTTCTAATGAAAATATTCCATTAAGTTATTTAGAAATAAAAGATTTAGATAATGGAAGATATAATGTATCATTTATTCCTGATACTCCTGGAAAATATGTTATTAGACTTTGGGTTGATGAAACTATTAAATATGGTGATGAAGTTGTCAAAGAATATGAACGTAAAACATGTAAAGGATCTACTCCAGTATTATGTCCTAATAATGAATGTGCAGCTGATTATTACTCATGTATAGTACCACCAAATGGATGTGATCATTCAACTCCATTTAAATGTAAAGTTGATGGTGTTGATAAATGTGTCAAATCTCAAACTGATTGTGATTGCCCATATGGATTTTATAAATGTAGTTATATGAAATATTGTGTTCCATATGAAAGAAGGGAAGATATGTGTCCATTATATATTAGAAGAAGATGTCAATCTCTTCAAGCTAATTGGGGTTATTTCGCTGATGGTATTTGTAGAGATAAGAATTATGTTCAACCTACACAAATAGTTTGTCCATATGGAAAAGTACTTTGTTGTGATTTAACTTGTAGAGATGATTATAAATTATGTCCAGTATCTGAAATGTTACCTGTAGGAAAAACTAGATGTGTTGATCAACAAGTTAAAAATTATGCTTATCAATGCTCATCAACTATTACTTGTGCTAATCCTAATGATGTAGTCTGTTATGATGGTACTTGTGTTGAAAATGAAATATTCTGCGGACCAGTTAGAGAATGTCCTATTAATTATCCACATCTTTGTAATAATAATGTTTGTGTTGAAAAAGAATCTGATTGTATGGTTGGTATTGCTTGTGGAGATGGTAAATCTCTTTGCTATGACTTTATTTGCAGAGAAAGATGTGATTAAACCAATAGATTTAACTATTATTATTAATTTATTATTATATTAACTTTATTAATTTATTATTGTTGTTCTCAATGATAATATAAACTAGTATTAAATTATAATAATAATTATTTTTTTTTTGAATTATTAATTAATAAATTTTAATAATTAATATTAATTATTATTAATTAATTAAAAAATATTTAATTAATTTTTAAATACTTTTTAATACATAATATAAATTATAATAATTTAATTGGGGATTGGGGATTG
>JAFXXB010000003.1 GCA_017542465.1 Bacilli bacterium
GAAAATTGATATGGTTACAAGTTTAAAAGGAAATGAGTAATTAAAAAGAGTTCGGAATTATACTAATTACGACATCTTTGTTATAATGAGCTAGATAAGCAATTTAGTGAATATTAGTTTTGCTTCCCAGCTTTGACATTATTGCAAGCTGCAATTAAAGCAAAAAACAATAATTAATAATGTAAAGACTAGAGTAATCTAGTCTTTTATTGTTATAATACATTTAAGAGGTGATATATATGAAAACTATAACTTACGTAACTGGTAATTGGGCTAAGATTGAAAGTGCAAAACATGCATTAGAGCCACTTGGATTTGAAATTGATAATGTTAAAATGGAAACACCAGAGATACAAGCAGATGATGTAGTAGAAGTATCTAAATATTCTGCTAAATGGGCTGCTGAAAAATTAAATAAGCCAGTATTAAAAAATGATTCAGGTTTATTCGTTAATGGGTTAAAAGGTTTCCCTGGAGTTTATTCTAAATATGCTGATGAAACAATAGGTGAAGATGGATTATTAAAACTTATGGAAGGTATAGAGGATAGATCAGCTTACTTTAAGGAATCTATTGCTTACTGTGAACCAGGAAAAGAACCTGTTGTATTTGAAGGTATTACTAAAGGAAGAATTGATACAAAGAAATCAGGAACTTATGGTTGGAGTTGGGACTTTGTATTCATTCCTGAAGGAGAAGATAAGACATTAGGTTGTTTTGAAGATGAAGAAAGATGGAACTTCTGGAGTCAAGATGCCTATAAAGAATTAGCTAAATATTTAGAAAATATTGATGAATAATAAAAGACTAGATATTTCTAGTCTTTTAATAATCTTTAGAATATAGAATACATTCTTCTGTTATCTTTTTAACTTGATTGAATCCTAATTCTTTTACTATTGATTCTTCAAATTCATTTACAGTATAAATAAATACATGTTTAATATTATATTTATTTCTTCTTTTTTTATTAATATATTTTTTAATACTATTTATTATTTTAGTTTTTATTTTAATATTATTATATTCTCTTCTTAATACAATTGAGTTTAGATTAATAAATAATCTTTCTCTTTTATGATAAGGTAATATATCTTTTTCTTCAAATGAATCAATTAATTCACTTGTTTCCATAGCTTTATTATATATATCTTCAGTTACATTTAGAAAATTAATATATCCAACTAATTCATCTTTATATTTAATTAATAAATAGCTATCTTTTTCTCTTAAGTATAATTCAGTTAATTTACTAAGAGGCCATCTATAAATGCTATCATAGCATTCATCATCTAGTTTTTTAACATCTTCTAAATCTTTATCACTTAATTCATTTATATTGTAAATTTTAACCTTTTTTCTATTAATATATTTAATAATTCCATGAAATACTATAGATAGGTTAGATATAACTAAGAATAAATCTCCAAGAGCAGTTATATATTCTAAATAATATACATCATATATTATCCACATAAGATTTGATATTATTCCACATGCAACCATGATCTTATTATTTCTTATTAATCCATATCCATCTATTAAAGATGCTGCTATAGGAATAATAACCAAGAATCCTGATTCACCTGATAAAAATCCAATAGCTATATAAATTGGTATAGTAAATATATAAATATATTTGTCTTTATCAGATTTATAATAGAAGAATTCTACTATTGTTTCAAATAAACTAATTAATAATCCTGTAGTAGCTCCAGCAAGTAAATAACTTATTGAATAGAATAGTCCAGATATTATTTGTAATAATATTATTTTATTTTCTCTTTTAGCATGATAACTTAACATGAAGAATATCCATGCAATCAATGCTGTTATTTGAGATAATACAAATTGCCATGTCATATATAATCACCTATCATTTAAATAATATCATATTTATCTAATAAATAATTTATAGGTGTATTTAATTTTTACAATAACTGTAAAGGTATTAATTATTATATGTTATAATTTATTTAGGTGATAGTAATGAGCAACAAAAGATTTGAATTACCAAATCAAAGTAGAATAAAGAATGTATCTATATCTAAACCAACTTATACTGAAGATTATAAACAAATAGTTAAAGAAACTGATGGTAGAATACAAGAGAGTAAACATAAAGATGCAATAGTGTTACATAAAGCTAAGAGTTTTAAAGCATTATCTAATAACAATTCTGTTAGATTATATATAGAAGACTTAGTTGGTAACCTTTATTATTCATTAAAGAAAAGAAATATAAATGATACACAAATATCCTATACACTTATTAATTCATATGAACAAATACTTGCTGAAGAATTAAATAAGTTAAATATAAAGTACTACTTTGATTTATCAAGAGATAAGACAAATGATTTCTTATACTATAATAATGATTTATATAAAGATATAAAAGATGAAAGAGGTTTTTCTGTAGGTATAGAATTAATTAAAGATTTACCTTTAGAATATTTTATATATAATTATCAAGGATATTTACCTTTAGATTTACTTAGAATAATAATAGATGATAATACATTAGATAGAGTAGCAAGTGCTTATAATGAAGAAAGAGGAACTGAAAAAAGAATAATAAAATAAAAAAGAAGTGATTAATATGGAAATAAAAATGGTTATGGGAGATTTAAAGACTCCTGAGAGACTAAGATATAAAGTTATGTTTGGTGATGATATAGAAGATAATTTTTCATCTTCTTATAATCATGCTTATAAGCAATTTAGATTATTAATATTTGGTGCTTATCAAGATAATAAATTAATAGGTGCTATTTATTTAACTCCATATACATATGATAGATTATATATTGATCAATTATTTGTTGATCCTGAATATCAAAATAATCCTGAATTACATGTAGGATCATCATTACTTAAATTTGTTGAAAATAATATGGATGATATAAATGATTATTATAGAACTGTATTTAATTATTTATTAATAGCTCCTGCTGATAAGAGATGTGAAGAAATATATTTAAATAATGGTTATACTCTAATTAATAATGATGGAGTATTATCTAAGAAGGTAAATAAAATATAATAAACTTGACTAAACAAATAAAATCAGTATAATTATAGGTAGAAAAAACGAGGAAGATATGAGTAGTTAATCTAAACTATTTAAGAGAAGACTAGTTGGTGATAATGTCTAATAGGTATTTTAATGAAAAAAGATATTGGAGTTTTGTTGCTGGTAAGCATTATAATACAAAAGTGCATGGGAACATGAAGTAAGATGGTACCACGGGGTTAACTCGTTCTTACAGAAGTGTTTCCATTTTTTATTTTAAAAAGAAAGAAGGAATAAATATGGAAAGAAAGTTATCTGAACAAGAAATTGTTAGAAGAGAAAAGTTAAAATTAATTGAAAGACCTTATCCAGATAAATATGATGCAACTCATACTATAAGTGAAGCAAGAAACTTAGAAGATGGTACTGAAAATGTTTCTATAGCTGGTAGAATTGGATTTATGAGAAAAATGGGTAAGTTATCTTTTGTTAAGATTAAAAATATAGAAGATGCAATCCAATTAAAGATAGAAGCAGATAAATTAGGTGAAGAGAAGTATGAAGAATTTAAGAAGATTTATGATGCTGGTGATTTTGTAGGTGCTAAGGGTACAATTATAACTACTCAAACTGGTGAAAAATCACTTGAAGTATCTGAATTAACATTCTTAGGTAAAGCTTTAAGACCATTACCAGAAAAATTCCATGGATTACAAGATACAGAAATTAAGTATAGAGAAAGATATGTAGACTTAATTATGAATCAAGATTCAAGAGAATTATTCTTAGGTAGATCTAAGTTCTATTATTTCTTAAGACAATTCATGCATGATAATGGTTTCTTAGAAGTTGAAACACCTATAGTTCAAACTGCAGTTTCAGGTGCATCAGCTAAGCCATTCTTCACTCATCATAATGCATTAGATATTGATTGTAATTTAAGAATTGCACCAGAGTGTTACTTAAAGGAATGTAATGCAGCTGGTTATGATAGAGTATATGAAGTAGCTAAGTGTTTTAGAAATGAAGGAATGGATCCTCAACACTTACAAGAATTTACTCAAATTGAATGGTATGCATCTTATTGGAATTTTGAAGATAATATTAAGTTCTTCCAAGATTTCATGAGACAAACTGCTATGTATTTAAAAGGAACTACTGAATTAACAGTGGGTGAACAAACTATAGATTTAGGAAAAGAATGGAATAGAGTTAATTATGTAGAAGCACTAACTGAAGCTTTAGGATTTGATTTCTTATCAATAGAAGATCCTGAAGAATTAAGAACTAAGATTATTGAATCTGGTAAGTTCACTAAAAATGATTTAGAGGAATGTAATTCAGTAGCTCAATTAATTGATTTCTGTTATAAGAGATTAATAAGAGCTAACATCTTTGAACCAACAATTATGTGGAATTACCCAGCAGTATTAAAACCACTTGCAAGACGTAATGATGAAAATGATAAAGTAGTAGATGTATTCCAAGTAATTATAGCTGGAGCAGAAATTTGTAATGCATATTCAGAGTTAGTTAATCCAGAAATACAAAGAGCTAACTTTGAAGATCAATTAAAACAAAAAGCTCAAGGTGATGATGAAACTATGGATTTAGATGAAGATTACTTAAAAGCTATGGAACAAGGTATGCCACCTATAAGTGGTTTAGGTGTAGGAATTGATAGATTAATGATGCTATTATATAACGCTCCAAGTGTTAGAGATGTAGTATTATTCCCTATGATGAAACCTGAAAATAAATAATATTTAATAACTTGAAAGACTGATAAAAAAATCAGTCTTTTTTTGTTATAAATTGAATGTAAAACATTGAAAAATGTATTGCATAAATGTTATTATTTATATAGTAGGTGAGTAGGATGAAGAATAGAGATAGAATTAAAATTGCTTTAATAGGAATATTCTCAGTATTTATAATTGGAGGAATACTATTAGGCCTTGGAATTTTAAGCAAATCATTAGCTTTAGATGAAGGAATTGATAACATTACAGCATATGTAGATGAAAATAATAACCCTACAGATGCTTTATTAGTGTTTGAAAATATTAATTATTTATCAAAATTAAATGTAAGTGGAAATACTTATACTTTTTCGACTGATGATAATATTACTTTAACTTATTCTAATCCTAGAACTCATGAAGAGATAACACCTAGTGATAATAAGATAACTATCGGTGAAGATGGTTTAGCTTTATTAGTTAATAATTTAGAAAAAGGTAATGTTTATACAATAAATGTTACAGCAGATACACACAAGAAAGGTTATTCAGCTGGTTTTAAAAAGGCAGTAATTAAACTTGATTATACTGGAATATTAACTGCATCATTAGATAAGTTATATGATGAAAATAATAATCAAATATCATTAGATGATAATGATAAATTAATACTTGTTTATTCTACTGAAAACGAAAAAATTAGATTAAGAGCAAATCCTGATACAACTATTCTTTATTATTTCTCTAGAACTGAATTATCTGATGAAGAATTAAATAATGTTAATTGGACTGAATATAATAAAGAAACATATTTATTTATTGATAAGAATGGTTATTTATATTCAAAAGCTAGATTTAAAACAGAAGGTTATTCAAATATAGCTAAATTAGTTATTAATAACATTGATAAATTAAATCCTGTATTAACGGTTAATAGTAAGGAATTAAGTAATAATAATACTGAAGTAGTTATTAATTATACTGTTGATGATCATGAAGCTGATCAAGATAATGGTAAGTCAGGATTAAAAGCTTATTATTTTAGTGATTCAATTGATAATGATGAATCAAGATATATTAATGTTACAGATGGTGTAACAACAACTGCAACTGTTAATGAAAATGGAACTTATTATGTTCATGCAATTGATAATGCAGGAAATATTGTTGCATATCCTATAGAAGTAGATAATATACCTGAAGCACCTGCTGAAGATGTATTACTTGTATTAAGTTCTCCTAAAGCCGAATTAGTTGGTAAAACTTATACATCATTTACTTCAATGAAAAATGCTTTTGCTAGCAGCGGAATAACAAGTAATGATGAAGTAGTTGTACAAGTTATCAAGAATATTAAAAGACAAAAATACAATGTTGAAAATGTTAATTTAATATTAGATTTAAATGGATATGAGGTATCTAATAATACTAATGATCCTACAATAACAGTTAGTAATGGAGCAACTTTAACTTTATTAGATAATAAATATACAATATCTAATTATTTTGACTATGAACATCCTGAAAATAATCCAGAGGGTGTAGTATTAGAAAATATTGATTATAGTGCTATTGAACATGGATCAAATTATGGAGCAATTAAAAATGATAATAATGCTATATTGGTTCAAAGTGGAGGTCATTTAGTATTAGGTGAAGAAACATCACCAGATCCTGCACATATTGAATATCCTGATCATAATGCACCATACATTTTTGGTCAAAGTGTTGGTATTGTTAATAATGGTGAATTTGATTATTTTGATGGTAAAATTAAGGGTGAATTAACAATTGATGGAGATTATGATGAAACTCCTAGACTATATGGACCTAATGTTGTTCTAGATGATGGTACTGATTATACAGTCATGACTCTTGAAATTCTTACTAATATTGAAGCTAGAATTGGTAGAACTACATATACATTACTTGAAAATGCAATAGATGCTGCAAATAATTATATTGGTACATCTAATGATCAAATTAAAATATATGTATTGAAAGATATAGTTAAAGATTTCACACTAGAAATACCTAGTGATAAAAATATTATTATAGATTTTAATGGATTCTCATATTCTGGTACAGTTAATGGTGATTTAATACATAACTATGGTAGAACGGTTCTAATGAATTCATATGATATGGGTAGTGTAACATGTACACCAGATGGATTTATTGTTAATGAAATGAATGCATCATTAACAATTGATAGTGGTAGTTATACATGTGCTGAATCAGGAAATATAACTAATATTATTGATAATAAAATTGATGCAACTTTAACAATCAATAATGGTACATTCACTAATACTGAAAAAGGTAATGTTATTGATAATAACGGTGGAATAATAACAATTAATAATGGTACATTTACTGGAAATGTTAAAACACCAGCTCAAACAGTTATTAACAATTATGATAAAACTGGAAAAGAAGGAATTAAGGAATTAATAGTAATTGATCCTACTTCTATAGTTTCAACTGAAGAGTATGGTTTTGTTACTAATGGTACTGGTGTATCATCAAATAACCAAGGTGTAGGTGGATCAACTGCGTATGGATATTATCATATTGATTTAACTAACAAAGATGCAAATGAAGTATATGATTTAGTAATTAATACTACTGTTGGTAGTGAAAGAAACTGGGATTATGGATACATAGCACTTACTAATAGTACTGATAAAGTTGAGTATAGTGATTCAAATACAAAGAGTTATCTTGGTAGTGGTGTACAAGATAATATTGATACTACAATAGAATTACATGGTGGTAATGAATATTATGTTCATTTTGGATATCGTAAAGATGGAAGTGGAGATTCAAACGGTGATACTTTCACAATAAATAGTATTAAAGTTCAATCATATGAAGACAAATATGGTCGAATAACAATCAATGGTGGATCTTTCTCTGGTGGTTATGTATGTTATAACAACACAAGTACAGAAAACTATAATGAAATTAATGGTGGTACTTTTGATTGTACACAAGCAGTTAGAAATGCTGATAATGCTAAAATGACTATCAATAATGGTACATTTAGAAATGGTTCTTATAATTATAAAGGTAACCTTTATATAAATGGTGGAACATTTAATAATCTTTATAATATGGGTACTACAAATACTACAGGTGGTACATATAGCTACATTTATAATGGTTTTTTATTATCGTCAGGATATAGTAAAAATTATGTTTATAATTCAGATGGATGTTATTTAAACTTATCAGGTGCTACAGTAGATAGAATAGAAAATTATTATTCAGCAAATATATCTAATACAACAATTAATAATAGTCTTAAATATTTAAACAGTAATGCTAAATTAGTTAATCCTATTCAAACTCTTGATAATGTAACTATTAATAACACTTTAGGCAATATTGATGGTTCTCGTAATACATTTGAGATATCAAGAACTGGCATGCAAATGTTTATAAATAAATTGGATTTAAATCTTCATGCAGATATGACTAGTTATACTACTGATAGATATTTAAATGGTATTGCTATTAATAGTAATGATAATGATATTTATTTCAGTGATAGTTCAATTGATATGTCTGTTACTGGAGATCATGATTTAGGTACAAATTATGAAATAATTAAAGGTATTTATAATAATTCAAATACTAATCTATATTTTGTAGATACAGAAATAACAACAACTACAAATAGAAGTAAATTAATAGCAACTGGTATATTAAATAAAGGTAAAGGAAACATAACTTTAGGTACTAAGGATGACACTTATAATCGTGATTCTAATATTATTAATTCAACACATCGTGGTATTAAGAATTATCAAGGTCAAATATCTTTATATGATGGATATTTAAAAGGTACAGAATATGCTACAGATGGTATTATAGGTGATGTAGAAACAAATTATTATTTACATTCATATACAGAAGATGATTATAAAATAATAGATTTAACTAATATAAGTCCTAACAATATAATAAATACAAGAACTAGTACTACATATGGCAAATTATCAACTGCTATAGATGAAGCTCAATCAAATGATACATTAAAGTTTATTGGTGATTATAACTACGAAGGTGTTGAACAAGGTAATGAAGTACCTAGTGGTAAAAATATCAATATTGATTTAAATGGAAAAGAAGTTCATTTTGGTGGCGGTTTAATAAACAATGGTGTATTAAAAATAATTGATTCTTCATCAACAGAAGCTAAAGTATATTCACATAGTATTATCAACAATAATAATATGGAAATAAATGCAGGTAATTGGGTTTTTGAAATAAATCTAAAGAGTGCAGTTATTAATAATGGACGTTTATCAGTTTCATCATCAAAATATAAAGCTAAAACAACAAGAAGATCATATATTTTTGATGATTCAAATAACTTTATAATGAATGATGGCACATATATTTATTTCGATTATGATACAGATCTTTATGCCAATGTAACTACTGAGAATACATCATATCCTATAATTTCAAATTATGGTGCAAATACAGTAATTAATGGTGGAACTATTCATAGTGATCTTCCTAATGATACAGGATTTTCTAGTAGTAGTAGAGGTATAGAAACATATGGTGGACATATTACTATTAATGGTGGTAATTTCGAATATACTATGTTAAATTCATTCCCATTAAAGCCTGATTATTATATTAGAACATGTGCTACATATGAATTATGTTCAGAAAAATATTATAATAGATATGCTTTATATGGTGCTGATAGATCATTAACAATATCATCTACTGCTAATAATACTTATCCAACAATTGTTTTAGATTTAACATCATATTCTGGTAATACAACAATTAATGTTGATTATGTAAAAGGATATTATGATCCATTAATTCTTAATGAAGACTTATATGAGACTAATGAAGGTTTAAGACCTACTGTAAATACAGAAGAAACATTTGCTACTTTTGAAGTAACAGGAGGAAAAACATATTATCTTCACTTAAGTAAAAATACTGAAGTGTCTAATATTACTATAGTAAATGGTGGTGTTTCTGAATCATTATGGAAGTATCCAACAGTAGATATAAATGGTGGTAAATTTGATTTCTCGTATATCAATATTTTAGCTAGTACATTAAATATATCTGATGTACTTATTGAAAATACAAATGTAAGAAAGCAAAATTCTACATATGGTATTACCGCTAGTAATTCAACCGTAAATACGACGGGCGGAACGATTAAGAATCTATATAGAGGCATATATCTTACTGAAAATAGTACTGCATCATTAAAAAATATAAACATTATTTCTGATAATGAAGCAAATTATATTGGAAGTACTTCAATATTGGGTATTAATATTGATGAGACATCAACTGCTACTTTAGATCACGCAAATATGAATATGAGTGTAAGGTATGATCGTCCAAGTGCTGGATATAGTACACATTATGACATAACTAATTCAGGTAATTTAACAATTACTGATTCAAATATAAGAATTGATACAAATCAAGATGTTGTAGCTATTCTAGTAAATAAAGGTGATGTTAATATATCTAGTTCTACAATATCAGCAACATCAGTAACTGAAAATACAAGTCAACAAGGTATTAATCAGTATAATGGTACTGTAACTATTTCAAATAATGATAATGATGTTAGTACAACTACTTCTGATATAACAGGTGGTACTTATGCATTATATAGAACAAGAGGTACATTAAATTACTATGATGGTATCTTAAGAGGTAAAGAAGAAAATATTATCTATGGTGGTATATCTGATAAACCAGATGGATATGAATTCTTAAATGGAAATGATGGTACATATAATACAATTATTCTATATAGTACTCCAGTTATAAGAAATCTTTTAGATAATTCTGAATATCCAACAATTGAAAGAGGATTTGATTCTTGTACAGATAATGTAGAATGCAATTTATTGTTATTAACAAATGTTTCATTTAATAGACCAAATACATTACCTGCTAATAAGATAGTTAATTTGAATTTAGGTGAACATTCTATAGTTTCTGCATCAGCTAAGAATTTAATAAACAAAGGTAATTTAACTCTTACAAATGGTTCTGTTGAAGCAGGATCAATTGATGACAATGATGCGGTTATTATTAATGAAGGTACATTAACTGTATCAACAGGAGCTGTTATAGATTCAGTAAGTAATCTTAAATCTAGATTAATTTATAATAAATCAACTGGAAAAGTTTATGTAAATGGTGGTGAAATTAAACAAGACACTAAAGCCCAAACAGGTGGAGCTGCAATCTATAATGAAGCAGGCTATGTTGAGTTTAATTCAGGAACATTTATCTTCACACCACCTACAATTTCAGCATCAGTTGTTAACCGTTCAAAAATAAATGAGGAATTATCTTCATATGAATCAGATACTGTACTTTCATTTGCATCAATAGATTTAACAAATTATGTTCCATTAAATCTAGAAAGCTATAGTGGAAATGTAGATGTTAAAGTATCAGTTCGTGGAATAGATGATTATATAAGAATGCAATCTAATACTACAACTGTAAGCAATAAATTATATGCATATGATTATGTATTAACTTCATTTAATTCAAACGCTTCTCCAGATTTAGAGTTTAATGCAGATGGAACTCAGACATTAACATTAACTGGTGGAAAGACATATTATTTATACTTAATTGGTGGACAAAATGGATTTGTATCTGATTTAAAAGTAGAGTATAACAATGAATCTAAATCAATATATAAACGTGGAAAGATTGTTTATAATGATGTCACATTATCTGCTGGAACACAAACTCAAACAGGAACAATCAATTCAAGTGTTAACTCAGATTTTGAATTTAATGGTACTTCATCTAACATTTATGGTACATTTATTTCTGGTGGAATTAATAGTAATATTACTGTTTCAAATGTAGCAGTAACAGGTGCATTGAATTTCATTTCATTAAATAATTCAGATGGTGTAGTTAATACAGCTACTGCAGGAACTGCTAATTTCACTTTGATTACATCTTATTCAAATCTTGATGTTACAGGTCTTACTGGTACTGGTACTCGTAATGGATCATCATTTATTGGTTCAGATGTAACAATAAGGAATTCTTCATTAACTGCATCTTTAAATAATAATACACGTGCACCAAGTGATTATTCAGGAACTGATACGGTTTATGCTGGTGTTCATTCTAGTTGTTCAAATGTTACTTTAGAAAACACAACAGTAACTACTACTAGTATTAAAGATAATTATACAAATTATGGTATATCTATTACTGGTAGAAGTACATTTACTATCGGAGTGGATGATGGTACTTTAAATAATGAAGCTAATGCTATATCTGGACATACAATAGGTATTCTTAAAAAATCTCCTTCTACTTTAACAATGTATGATGGAAGAGTTAAAGCAAAGACTGCTGTAAGTGGTTTAATAAATACAATAGCCGATAACTCAAATATTATTGAAACTACTGAAGATAGTAAAGATTTAATATATTTGGTAGATCGTAAGATGGTTAAAAATAATGTTGATAATTCAGAATACTATAATTTATCAGATGCGATTAATTCATGTACTGACAATGTAGAATGTAATTTAACTATGTTAAATGATGCTTGGATTGTATATGAAAGTGAAATAAGCCAAGATAAGATTATTAATTTAAATTTAGGTGGATATACTATTAAGAGTTCTAAAGATGGTGCTATTATTAATAAAGGTAAATTATCAATTAGTAATGGTGGTATAAGATTAGATAATGTAGCTAATACTTCATTTATTATTAATCATAATGAAGTAAATCTAGAATCTGATTTTGTATATAATGCGGATATTTATTCATCACTTGTGTATAACGATGAAGGAGCTGTATTCAATATAAATGATGGTTCATATCAAACTGGTAAGGTTTCAAATACCAATAATGGTGAGATTGTAGTTAATGGTGGAACATTTGCATCAAGTGCTTCAATCACTAGTATTCCTAATTTATTAGATTATGAGAATAACAAATATTATACAACTATTGATATAACACGTACTAATACTAATCCAGGTGATGTTTTCATCCCATTAGATTTAACTGATTTTGAAGGAGAAGTAACTATTACAGTAGATTATCAATACTCAGTAAGTAATAGAAGATATAGTTATTTATATATTTATAATGAAGCAAAAACTCAAGCTAATATTATTACATCTAACAATTCAAGTAAATCTGATGTAATTACTACTACAGTACAAGGTGGAAATAAATATTGGTTTAGAATTGCATTAGGATTAAACTGCCGTTATAAGATTAATCAATTAACAATGAGTAATGGCACTAAGAAAGATAAATTAATCAAGAATGCTAAATTAACAATTAATGATGTTACTGTAACCACTAATAATACTCAATTTGTTAATGCTAATAGAACTGATGTCGTTGTTAATGGTGGTACTTACTATGGTTATAGTACAAGTATGTTTTATTCATCTGAATACTCAAGTGTTGAGATAAATGATGGACAATTTAATTTCAGAAATAGTATAGTTTCAACTGCGGATTTAATTATCAATGGTGGTACTTATACTCCAAGATATCCGACACCATCAAATCATAATGTTTCAAGTTATCCAACTATTTATATGTTTATGGCAACTAATGCAACTATTAATGATTTTGAGTTTAATTATACATCGTCTGATGAATATGAAAAATATGGCGTATTGGCTGTATCTAATAATTTGATTGTAAATAATATGGATGTTAATCTACAAAATGTACATAATAGTTCATTTGTACTTCAAGTAGGTTCAAATAGTATTATTTATGATGCAAATATTAATACTAATGCTATTGCAATAAACAGCCTTGGCTATCAAGGAGATTTAGTATTAGGTGTTAATGATGGCGAAGTAAGTAAAACCAATCCATTAATAAAAGGTGATGCTAAAGGTATAAATGATGAATACAGTGTATTATCAATTAGATTCTTTGATGGTAAGGTTCAATCTGATGGTAATATTATTTATGGTAATGTTGCAGAAGTTCCTCAAGATTATCATGTAGTACAAATTGATAATTATTATGTACTTGATCCTGTGTCATCTCTTGATAACACTTATGAGTATAATGGTATATTCTTCCAAAGTTTAGATTTACCTATTAATATGATAAGTAGAAAGTCTGATAAAACAGGAACTATTAAAGTATGGAATGATTCTAATATTAATAAACAAATTACAATTCCATCAGGAGTAAATATAACACTAGCTCTTGAAGGACATACTTTAACATTTGATTCAGTTGACCCTGCAATAATCAATAATGGAACTTTATTAATTATTGATGGTGAAGCCAGTGAGATTGATTCTCAAACTCAATCTGGTATAACAAATAAGAGTGGAAAAGTGTTTGATAATAATGGATCAATTACACTTGGTGCAACTGGAAGAAGTAATCCAAGTTCTCCGATCATAAAAGGTACATCCGAAAATACTGGTAATAGTATAAATATTGTAACTGGATCAGTAATTTCAAATTATGATCCACTAGCTAATATGGGTAAGAGCATTATTAGATTTTTTACTAGTTTATTCCAACCAACATATAGTTATTCGCCACCTGAATATAAGGTAAATAACTTAGATCCAACAGTTACATTAGCAACTACTCCAAACATGAGGAGTGTTGAAGATTTGACTAAATGGACAAATGTAGGTGTCAATGTTGGTATAGCTTCTCACAATGCTGCTGTAATGAATTTAGTTGAGAAATTAAGTGATGAAACTAAAGAATTAAAATATACTGTAGAAGTATATAAGGATGATGTAAAAGTTGATGATGATTCGTTCGTTTATGTTAAAAATGTACAAGTATTAGATAATGATTATTTAAATATTGATTCATCATATTTTGAAAATGCTCATAAAAAGTATTCGGGTTATACTTTAGTTAAAGTAGTACAAGATGAAGCAGAATTGCCTGTTCGTAAAGGTGTAATAACAATAGAAGAAAGTGTAAGAAGTGGAACAGTATTTAAGCTTTATTATAAAAAGATACCTAAGACAGTAACTTCATCAATAATCAAAACTAAAACAGTTCCTACAGAACCTATAACTGATGAACCACCAACAGAACCACCAACAGAACCTACAACAGAAGAAACTACAACATCAAGTAGAAGAACAACAACTACAACAGAAGAAGTTAAAGGTGTTGAAATAGTTGTAGTTAAAAAGCAATTCCCTTGGTGGATATTAGCAGTTATTGCTGGTATTTTAGCTCTAATAGGATTATTAATCTGGTTATTACCAATCCTATTACGTAAGAGCGTATTAATAGCAATCTCAGGAAGTGTAGGAAGTGCGGTAGCAGCTAAGTTATTACAAGAAAGACAATGTAAGGTAACAGCATTATTCATCAATACTGGAACAAACTTACAACAATTAACATATGCAAAACAAGTATGTAGTAAGCTAGGAATTGATCTATATGAACAAGAAATAAATGGAGAGTATAGAACAAGATTACTAGAAGGAATCACAAATAATCCAAATGTTGATTTAGATAAGATATATAATAAGTACATCTTAATAGATATGTTAAAAGACGTAGCAAAAGAACAACATATAAAATATATTTCAACAGGAATCTATGCAAGAAAAGAAGGCAAGAAGATAATACCTGGAGTAAATCAAGTATTTGATGAAAGTGATAAGTTATCATTATTAACAGAAGAAGATATCAAGAAATTATTATTACCACTTGGTGAAATAGAATATCAAGAAATAACACAAATAGCTGAAAGCAACAATGTAAACTTTAATAGTCAAAAACAAAGTGCTATAGATAAAATAGGTAATAATAATATACCTTCTGAAGTAATAGATAAGTTAAATAAAAAGGAGATTAATAATCTCCTTTTTATTTGATTAAATATAATAAAAATAGTATAATTCATATAGAAAAAAGGGTGATATATATGGCTAAAGTAGTAATAGGTATGTCAGGTGGAGTTGATTCATCTGTAGCAGCTAAACTATTAATTGATCAAGGATATGAAGTCATTGGTCTTTTTATGCGTAATTGGGATTCTTTAGTTAATAATGATATTGAAGGTAATCCTAATGATTTAAATGATATATGTCCTCAAGAAAAAGATTATAATGATGCAAAAGAAGTGTGTGATCATTTAGGAATTGAATTACATAGAGTAGATTTTATTAAGGAATACTGGGATTATGTATTTACATACTTTCTAGATGAATTAAAGAAAGGTAGAACACCTAATCCTGATCTTATGTGTAATAAATATATTAAGTTTGATTCTTTTATTAAAGAAGCTAAAAAACTTGGTGCAGAATATATAGCAACAGGTCATTATGCAAAAACAAAAGATGGACATCTTTATAGAGGTATAGATCAAAATAAAGATCAATCATATTTTTTGGCACAATTATCACGCGAGCAATTAGAAAATGTTTTATTTCCAATTGGTGATTTAGAAAAAGATAAAGTAAGAGATATAGCTGTAGAATCAGGTATACCTGTAGCACATAAAAAAGATTCAACAGGTATTTGTTTTATAGGTGAAAGAAACTATCAAAAGTTTGTACAAAACTATTTAAAGAAGAATCCTGGAGATATTATTAATGTTCAAACAAATGAAGTAATTGGAACTCATGAAGGATTAATGAATTATACTATAGGACAAAGAAGAAATGTTGGTATATCAGGATTTGATGAAAAACATTTTGTAGTAGGTAAGAATGTTGAAAAGAATATTCTTTATGTTGCATTTGGTGAAGATCCTGAAGAATTATATTCTGATGAGTGTATAATTGAGGATGTTAATCTAATTAATCCAACTACAATAACTGAATGTACTGCTAAATTTAGATATAGAGGAAAAGACTTCCCTGTATCATTAGAATATTTAGATGATGGAAATATTAGAGTAAGTTATCCATGTAAGGTTAAGTCAGTTACTCCAGGACAAGCTTGTGTATTATATGATGGTGAAGAGTGTTTAGGATCAGGAATAATTAAAGAAGTAAGAAAAGATGGTAAAAAATTATGGTATTTGTAAAAATACCATTTTTTTTATTAAATCTTTCGAGATTTTATGTTTAAACCGTCTGTCAGGGGGTTATTTGGTTGATAACAAAAAAAGCATCTAGTAAAAACTAGGTGCTTTATCGTTTACAACGAGACAAGCATATTAGTGGTATGCTTTACTCTAATTCCATTATAGATAATAACTAATAAATAATCAATCATTTACGTGCTTTTTTATCGAATAATAATAAAATGTTGTAAATTTTAAAAAAAATGATAAAATTTTTTCGAGATTTGAGGGGTAACCGTTAATATATAATATATGAAGGGTGATTTATATGGCATTGAGTCAAGATGAAATAAATCATATACAATCCGTTACATCAATTGTTGATGTGATTGGTTCTTATGTCTCTTTGGAAAAGAAGGGTAAGAACTATTTTGGTCTTTGTCCATTCCATGATGATCATTCTCCATCAATGAGTGTTTCAGAGGATAAAAAGATATATACATGTTTTGTATGTGGTAATACTGGTAATGTATTTCAATTTGTTCAAAACTATGAAAATGTATCTTTCCTAGAAGCAGTTAAGATAGTTGCTGAAAAAAATGGTATTGATGTTAATTTAGATCTAAAAACTAATACTAAATATGATAAATTCTATGATGCATATGATTTGGCAATAAAGTATTATCAAAATAATATTAAAACAGCTGATGGTAAGAAAGCATTAGAGTATTTACATAAAAGAGGATTGAATGATGACTTAATTAAAGAGTTTGATATTGGTTATGCTAATAAATCAAATGATACTTTATCAAAACTATTAATTAATAAAGGATATACTGAAAAAGAACTAATAGATTTAGGATTATCTAATAAGAGTAATACTATATATGATTTATTTAGAGATAGAATAGTATTTCCTATACATGATAGTAAAGGTCATCCTGTAGCTTTCTCTGGAAGAATATATGAGAAAATAGATGCAGCTAAATATGTTAATACAAAAGAAACTATGATATTTAAAAAGGGTGAAATACTATTTAATTATCATAGAGCAATAAATGAAGCAAAGAAGAAAAAGAAACTTATATTAGTTGAAGGACAAATGGATGCAATCAGAGTATATGCAGAAGGCATAGAGAATGTATGTGCAACCATGGGTACTGCATTAACTAATGAACATGTTAAGTTATTAAAAAAATTAAATGTTGAAATTGTTTTATGTTTTGATAATGATGAAGCTGGTGAGAAAGCAACACTTGCTGCTGGTGATTTATTAGATAAAGAAAAAGTTAATATATCAGTCTTAAGGTTAAGTGGTGAGAAAGACCCAGATGAGTATATACTTGCTCATGGAGTTGATGCATATCAAGAAGCAATTAATAATGCAGTTTCATTCTTCGATTTTAAATTAAACTATTTAAAGAAGAATAAAGATTTAAATAAAGTAAATGATGTAACTAAATATGTTAATTCAGTTATAGACGAATTAAATAAATCAGGAGATCCTGTTTTGATAGATTTAACTGTTAATAAGTTATCTGAAGAATATGGTATTGATAAGAATGTATTACTTAATAAAGTAATAAAAGTCGAAGAAGTTAAAGTAATAACTTCTCCTAAAAAAGAAAAAGAGAAAAAAGAAAAGAATATAAGATTAATTGAATTATTGCTATTCTATATGATGAATAATAATAAATTCATTAATGCATTTGAAAAAGAATTGGGTTCAATTAATAATGATAAATATCAGCGTGTATGTGATGAAATACTTGCATATAATGTGAAATTCGGTTATATTAATCTACCAGATTTTATTTCATATTCTATTACTACCGATGAGTATGAAATTATATCAGATATAATCGAAAATAATATCAATAATGAATTAAATGATGATGAATATATTGGTTTGATTAATAAGATTAAACAAATTAATAAAGAAGAAGAAATAAGTAAATTAAAAGAACAAATTAAAAATACAACAGATATAAATGAAAAATTAAGATTAACTGATAAGTTAACAAAAATAAAGAAGGATGTGTAATTATGGCTAGAAAGAAAAAAGAAGAAATAGTTGAAGAAGAAGTAACTGAAGAAGTTGTTCAAGAAGAATTAGATTTAGGTGTTGAAGAAGCACCTAAAAAAGGAAAAATGAAAGAGATTAAAACATTTGATGAAAGAAAAGAAGAATTAATTCTTTTAGGTCAATCAAATAATGGTATTATTACATTTGAACAATTAGCTAAGAGTTTACAAGGATTAGATGTTGACGCTGATTCATTAGATCAATTATATAATGAATTAATTCAAGCAGGTATTTCAGTTGTAACTGAAGAAGAAGCAGAAAATCCAGATGGTGGAGATGAACCAATCATTTTAGATGATGAAGATTTAACTAAGGATGTTAATATTAACGATCCAGTTAGAATGTATTTAAAAGAAATTGGTAGAATTCCATTATTAAGTTCAGAAGAAGAAGCAGAAGTTTCATTAGCTGTTGAAAATGGAGATGATTCTGCAAGAAATAAATTAGCTGAATCTAACTTACGTTTAGTTGTATCAATTGCTAAAAGATATGTTGGTAGAGGTTTATTATTCTTAGACTTAATTCAAGAAGGTAACATTGGTTTAATGAAAGCAGTTGAAAAATTCGACTACGGTAAAGGATATAAGTTCTCTACATATGCAACATGGTGGATTAGACAAGCTATTACAAGAGCATTAGCTGACCAAGCAAGAACAATCAGAGTTCCAGTTCATATGGTTGAAACAATCAATAAGATGATTAGAATTCAAAGACAAATGACTCTAGAATTAAATAGAGAACCAACTGATGAAGAAACAGCTAAGAAGATGGGTATTTCAGTTGAAAAGGTTAGAGAAGTTATGAAGATTTCTCAAGATCCAGTTTCATTAGAAACACCTATTGGTGAAGAAGATGATTCACATTTAGGAGATTTCGTACCTGATGAAAGAACAATGTCTCCTGAAGAATATGCTACAAATGAGATATTAAAAGAAGAAATAAATGAAGTATTATCAACATTACAACCAAGAGAACAACAAGTATTAGAGTTAAGATTTGGTCTTATAGATGGTACATGTTATACACTTGAAGAAGTTGGTAAGAGATTTAACGTTACAAGAGAACGTATTAGACAAATTGAAGCTAAAGCTTTAAGAAAATTAAGACATCCTTCAAGAGCTAAGAAATTAAGAGATTTCATGGTGGATTAATATGTTAAGTAAAAGATTACAATCTTTAACTAAATATGTTAATAAAGAAGATAAGATAATTGATATAGGATGTGATCATGCATTATTAGATATTTATTTAATTAATAATAATTATATTGATAATATAATAGTATCTGATATACATGATGGTGCGTTACAACAAGGTATTAATAATATTGAATTAAATAATTTAACAGATAAGATAGATGCAAGATTAGGTAATGGGTTAGAGGTACTTAATGAAAATGATGATATAGATACAATTCTTATATCTGGTATGGGTACTTCTACCATTATTGATATATTAAATAATAAATATATTAATGAGATTAATAAATTAATACTTCAATCTAACAATGATTATGAAGAATTAAGAAGATATATTGTATCTATTGGTTATGAAATAACTGATGAAGAATATCTTGTTGATAAAGATAAGAACTATATTAATATTGTGTTTATTAAAGGTAATAAAGAATATTCTGATATAGAATATAAATATGGTCCTATATTAATTAAGAATAAAGAATATTTAGAATATATGATTAATCATTATAGAAGTGTGCTATCGTATGTTCCTGAAGAAAAAGAAGAAGTTATTAATGATATTAATAATGAAATTGAAGTGTTAAGTAATTTATTATCTAAGTAAAGGTTAGTCCTTTACTTAGATATTACTTGCATTTTTAATTATTTTATACTATAATCATTATGTTCACTGAAATGACTGGGTAGCTCAGCTGGATAGAGCACTCGCCTTCTAAGCGAATGGTCAAGGGTTCGAATCCCTTCTCGGTCACCATTTTAGATAAAAAACAATCTTATAGATTGTTTTTTTATTTTTCATAATAATTGATATATATATCATATTATGTTATAATCTAATTACTTTGAAAGCCTTTATTTCTTTTAGAAAGGAAATGAATTAAATGAGTAAGATTAGAATATTTGGACTAGGGGGTCTAGATGAATCAGGTAAGAACACTTATGTTGTTGAAGTGGATGATAAGATATTTGTTTTAGATTGTGGTTTAAAATATGCAACTGATAATGAATATGGAATCGATTATATTCTTCCTGATTATACATATTTAAAAGAAAACAAAGATAAGATTGTAGGAGTATTTTTAACTCATGCACATTTGGAAAATATGGGTGGTGTAGGTGATTTATTAACTATAATACCTAATATCAAAGTTTATTGTACAAAATATACAAGAGAATATTTATTACTAGAAGGTATAAATGAAAAGAATATAGTAGAGATAAAGGTAAATAAAAAGCTTACTTTCGGTGATGTAGGAATATTCCCAATAAATGTATCTCATTCTGTTCCAGATGCATGTATGTATGCAATTTATACTAAAGATGGAATTATTTGTTATACAGGTGACTTTATAATTGACCCAACTATGAATGATGCTTATGCTATGGATTTAGGTAAGATAGCATATGTTGGTAAACAAGGGGTATTATGTTTATTATCTGAATCAACATTCTCAGAAATACCTGGACATACATCTCCAAAACATAGATTAACTAACTGGTTTAAAGACCAAATTAATCATGCAAAAGGAAGAATGATTATTTCTACATTACCTGTTCATTTACATACAATTCAAGAATTATTAGATGCATCAGCTAATATGCATAGAAAAGTTGTAATAATGGGTAAGAAACTTCAAAATATAGTTAATATGGCTATGAAAGAAGGATATTTAAAAGTTAAAGATGGTATTCTTGGAGATTTAAATGATGTTAATAGAGATAATACAATATTACTTGTATGTGATGATCGAGAAAAACCTTATGCAACTATAAGTAAGATAGTATCTGGTAATGATAAGTTTATAACTATTAATGAAAAGGATACTTTCCTTTTTGCTGAGCCATCATATGACTCATGTGAAAAAGTATTAGTTAAGTTACAAGATTTAATAGCTCAAAAAGGAGCTGATAGTGTAACTATACCTAAAGATAAAACAATTTTACATCATGCATCTCAAGAAGATTTAATGATTATGTTGGATTTAATCAAACCTAAATACTATATGCCTGTTAAAGGTGAATATAGATCAATGGTTAATAATGCGGATTTAGCATATTCATTAGGTATGCCTAAAGAGAACTTAATCTTAAAACAAAATGGTGATGTAGTAGAATTTGTTGATGGTAAATTGCAAGATAAGTTTGATAAGATTAAAATTGAAACAATTCTTATAGATGGAGATACATCAGAAGATATTGGTGAATTAGTTCTTAAAGATAGAGAAATGTTAGCAGAAAATGGAATTATGTTAATATCAGCTACATTAGATAAACAAACAAAGAAGATTCTTGTTGGTCCTGAAGTAATGACTAGAGGATTTATATATGTTAAAGACTCCACAGAAATAATTGATAAAATTAAAGAAATATCTTTAGCTATTATTGAAAAGAATACAACACCTAAATATGTTGATTATAATCAAATAAAGAATGAAATAAGAGAACAATTATCTAAATACTTCTATAATGAAACTGAAACAAAACCTATGATAATTGCTGTTATACAAGAGGTATAATATGGCAATTAAATTAAAAAAAGAAGTAATCAATATCAATGATGAATTAAATAGAGAATTAGAATCATATGGTTTTACAATTTCATTTGATAATAATGATAAAAAAGAAGAAAAGAAAGATAAGAAAAAAGAAGTAAAAAAGACTACAAAGAAAAAGTAGTCTTTTTTGTTTTAAATATTGTATAATTAAAGTGGTGGGAATATGAAAAATAAGATATCAGCAATAATAGAAAACATTACAATGTATTCTTTAATCATTTATACTAATCTTTTATTTATTATAAAAAGTACAGACTCCGATATATTCTTTGATATAAGAAGTGCTAAAGATCTTATTGAATATGGTTTGGACTTTAAAGATCATATGAGTTTTATAGAAGGATTAAAATATACATATCATCATTTATTATATGATTTATTGATATATCCTATATATCAATTATGGGGAGTTCAAGCAATATTTATATTAATGTTTATTGTATCAAGCATTTTGTTTATTGTAATATATCATTTCTTAAAGAATAAAACTAATAATAAATATATATCAATTATAGTAACCCTTATTATTACGGGTACATCAGGATGCTTCTTGATGCCAAAGGCAAAAGTAGTTTCATATTTATTGTTATTCTTACAATTTATTGTTATTAATAATCTTTATACTAAAGGTAAAATAAAATATTCTATTATAAGTGTATTATTATCTGTTTTATTAGTTAATTTGCATTATTCTTTATGGATATTTATCCCTGTTTTTTATTTACCATATTTAGCTCAAATGATATATTCTTTTATTAAATCAAAAACAAAGATAAAACTATTAGATCATAAAGTTTTTGCCGAAAAGTGCAGTAATAGTAAATTGTTTATAATAACTTTTGTTATTATATTATTATCATGCTTTATATCACCTTATGGATTCTTACCATATACATTTATGTTTGATGTTAAACATTATTATTATTCTGTATATACAGAAATTGGTGAAATGGGTAGAGTAATTTTAATAGATAATAAACGAGCTTTAATATGTTTTATATATTTAATTATTCTATTATTGAGTAAGAAAAAGATATCTATGTCTAATCTGTGTTATTTATTAGGACTAGGATTAGTTGGATTAATGGCTAGAAGAAATGTTTCATTATTATTAGTGTATTATTTTGTTATTATTACATGGACTCTATTTGAAGATTTTAAATTTAAATTTAAGTTCAAAAAGATTAGAATTAATAAAATCATATTTGATGTTTCTATGATAACATTATTAGTTATTGGATTTATGATAGAAGCAGGTCATGCAAATATCTTTTCTAATTATATAGAAACATTAGAAACATCTTTACCTAATGAAACAGCAGATTATATTATTGATAATTTAGATTATAAGAATGCTAAAATATATAATGAATTGGATTATGGTAGTTATTTTTCATATAGAGGTATACCTGTATTTGTAGATAGTAGATTAGAAGTATATCTAAAGAAGTTTAATGGTAAAGAAGATATAATGATTCAATACTTACATATGGAACCTGAAAACTTGATGAATAAATATCAATTTGATTATATATCTACTGAAGGTAGTACAAAGATGTATAAGTATATGATTGATAATGATTATGAATTATTATATTCTGAATCAGATGCCTATTATTTATTTAAGAATAATAAAAAGTAAGCCTATAAAAAATAGGCTTTTACTTTTCAACAATATTAACAAATTGTGTCGAAATATAATGTTTTAATAGAAGTTAGATTTGATATATTATATAATTATATCTAGGAGAGGTTCATATGAAAGATAGTGTAACACAAGCAGATATTTATACTGTTATTAATCAAACTATATTAACTGAAGTAGATAGAAAAGTTCTTATAAGTTTATATGAACCTATTATTGGCTCTATGGCTATAAGTTTATATTTTACTTTATGGCAAGATTTAGATAAGAGTGAAATAATATCAAGAGATTTAAATCATCATCATTTGATGGTTACTTTAAAGTCTACTTTAAATAATATCGTTAATGCTAGAAAAGCTTTAGAAGCTGTTGGTCTATTAAAATCATATGTTAAAGAAACTGATAGTATGAATGAATATTTATATGAATTATATTCACCATTATCAGCTTATGAGTTCTTTAATCATCCTGTATTATCAATATTATTATTAAATAATGTAGGTGAAATAGAATATCATGAATTAACAGAATATTATAAGAAAATAACTATAAGTAAAAAAGAGTATACAGAAATAACTTCAACAATGAATGAAACATTTAAAAGTGTTACTCCATATGAAAAAGAAAATGAAGAAATAAGAAGAAAGAATAAACTAAATATAAATATATCTAATTTAATTGATTTCGATCTTATTGAACAATCATTACCTAAAGGAATGATTAATGATAAAACATTTAATAAGAAGAATAAAGATTTAATAAATCAATTGGCTTTTGTATATAATGTTGATTCAATTAAGATGTCAGAATTTATAAGGTTAGTTATTGATAGTGTAGGTATTATTGATAAAGACAAACTTGTTGAAAATGTAAGACGTAATTATGAATTTAATAACAATGGTACTTTACCAACAATAGTTTATAGAACAACACCTGAATATTTAAGAACACCTGTTGGTACATCAAATAAAGATAAGATGATACAAGTATTTGAAACTACAAAACCATATGATTTCTTAAAGTTTAAGAATAATAATGTTAAACCTTCTGCAAGAGATTTAAAGATACTTGAAAGTTTAGCAGTAGATCAAGGCTTATCACCAGGAGTTATAAATGTCCTTATTGATTATGCAATAAGAATAAATGATGGTAAGTTAAATAAGAATTATTTAGATACAATCGCTGCATCATGGAATAGAAAAGGTATTAAAACTGTCCCACAAGCAATGGAAGCTATAACAAGAGGGCATAAGAAGGTAGTTAAAGAAATAATACCTAAAACTAAAAAAGAAATAGATATTCCTGTATGGATGAATACAAATAACTCATGTGATCAAATGAGTGATGAGGAACTTGAAAAACTAGAAAAAGAAATGGAAATATTTAATTAGGAGGATAATCATGAAAGTAGAAGATAAATTTGATAATAAGAATCGTAAAAGTGATTTATTAAAAGATTATGTTGAAGCATGTAAAGATCCTTCTTTTGTTAAATTAATTACTAAATTAAAAGTAAAAGAGGATGTAGCTAAAAAATATACATCTAAATTTCAAAGAACTATATGTGAATTAAATAATTGTAAGAATTGTAAATGTTTGGATGATTGTAAAAATCCTTCTAAAGGATATGTTTATTATCCTAGAGTTGATGAAAATATTATTCAATTTGATGCTATAGCATGTAAATATATGCAAAAAGAAATAGATATTAAAAAGAATTCTTCTAAAATGTTATATGAACCAGCATCAATAAGATTAGCATCTATGAAAGATGTTGATAAGAAGGATAAAAATAGATTACCAGCTATTAAATGGTTAATAGACTTTTATAAAAATTATAAGAGTGATAAACATATTAAAGGATTATATTTACATGGCTCATTTGGATGTGGAAAATCATATTTATTAGCGGCATTATTTAATGAATTATCTAAAGATGGATATAATACACTTATTTGTTATTATCCTGAATTATTAAGAAGTTTAAGAGATTCTTTTGGTCAATCATTTGATGCAGATATGGAAGAATTAAAAACAGCCGATTTATTATTGTTAGATGATATTGGAGCTGAAAGTGTAACAGCATGGAGTAGAGATGAAGTGTTGCAAACTATACTTCAATATCGTATGGATGAAGAACTACCAACATTCTTCACATCAAATTTAACTATTGATGAATTAGAACGTCATTTATCCGAAACAAAAGATAATATTGATAAAGTAAAAGCAAGAAGAATAATTGAAAGAATAAAACAATTAACGGATGATATAGAAATTGTTAGTGACAATAGAAGACATTAAATGATTGAATTATAATATTTTATAACTTATAATTATATATAGTAGGGTGATAAGGATGAAGAAACTTAAATATTTATTATTATTTGTTTTTGCGATTCCATTTGTAGTAAGTGCTGCGACTGGACA
>JAFXXB010000035.1 GCA_017542465.1 Bacilli bacterium
AATAAACTTTATAATGATTTAATTAGAATATGTAATGCTAATGATTATTCTGAAAGTGAAATAGATTTAATTAATAAGGCATATAACTTTGCATTAAAAGAGCATAAAGATATGTTAAGAAAAAACGGTGAACCATATATAGTTCATCCTTTATCTGTTGCAATAATTGTTGCAGATCTTAACTCAGATTATATAACTGTAATTGCTGCATTAGTTCATGAAACTATTTTACATGGTACATCTAATATTGATGAGTTAAGAGATTTATTTGGTGAGGATGTAGCCAGTATAGTTGATTCATTAGATAAGATTAATAAATTACATTTAACTGATGATTCAGAGTCTTCTTCTTTATACCAAAGAAAAGTACTTGTAGCTTTATCTCAAGATGTAAGAGTAATTATTCTTAAACTTGCTGGAAGAGTTCATAATATGAGAACCATTGAAGGTTTACCTAAAGACTTACAAAAGAATAAAGCAAAAGAAACAGAAAATGTGCTTATTCCAATAGCTCATAGATTAGGTATTAATAAATTAAAAGCTGAACTAGAAGATTTATCATTTAAGGTTTTAAGACCTGATATATATGATCAAATAGAATCAGAATTGCCTGAACCTAGAAAAGATTTAAATATACTTCTTAATACTATGATGGAAGATATTATTGATTTACTAGAATCTGAAGGTATTACAGGTTTTACTATTAAATCAAGAGTTAAATCTGTATCATCTATATCTAATAAATTAAATGATGGACATACATGGAATAATATATATGATATTTTAGGCATTAGAATTATATGTAATACAATACCTGAATGTTATTTGATTATAGGTTTAATACATTCTAAATATAGACCTATTCCTAAACGTTTTAAAGATTATATAGCTATGCCTAAAGGTAATTCATATCAATCACTTCATACGGGTATATATGGTATAAATAATTATCCTGTAGAAATACAAGTAAGAACAAATGAAATGAATGAAATAGCAGAGCATGGTATCGCATCTCACTGGTCTTATAAAGAACATGGAACAAAGGCAGCCTTATCTGTTATGGAACAAAAATTACAATTATTTAGAAATAGTATTGAAGTAGCTGATAAAGATAATGATGAAGAATTTGATGATTCTGTATCAAATGAAATCTTAGCTAAGATGATTTATGTTAATACTCCTAAAGGTGATGTTGTTGAATTACCTAAAGGATCTACACCAATAGACTTTGCATATCGTATTCACTCTAGAGTAGGGGATACATGTGTTGGTGCTATAGTTAATAATAATATTGTTACACTTGACTATGAATTAAAAGATGGTGATGTTGTATCAATTAGAACAGATAATAACTCAACACCTAATAAAGATTGGTTAAAGATAGCTAAAACTACTCAAGCAAGAGGTAAAATCAAATCGTTCTTCAGTAAACAAGATAGAGAAGAGTATATTGCAAGAGGACAAGAAATATTAGAAAAAGAATTAAAGAAACAACATATTGCATTAACTGATGCATTAAGTGATGAACATAAAGAAAAATTAATGAGTGATTTAAATGTTGCTACATTTGAAGAAGTATTATTACAAATTGGATCATTACGTTATACTCCTACATATATAATTAACTTATTATATAATGATAAA
>JAFXXB010000036.1 GCA_017542465.1 Bacilli bacterium
GCTCAAGCAGAAGGAAAGAAAATGCTTCAAAAATTCTTGAAGAGAATAGCTGCAGCCTTAACATTATTTGCAATACCAGTATTAATTGATGTATTATTCCAATTATTTAATATATGGGATAGTAATGGTAAATGTGATTTCAATAGTGGTAATACTAAAGTAGAAGTAAATATAAAAGAGAGCACTACGAAAGCATGGACATTAAATGATTGTTTAACAAATTGTAAATTAATACCAGATACAAATGGAAGAACATCATGTGAAACTAAATGTAATACAAAAGCAACATGTTATGCTAACTGTGAAAATTATAAAGATGAAACAGGAAAGGCAAATTGTAAGTCTAAATGTAATTAATAATAAAAGAGATAGTTCTTTATAGAACTATTTTTTTATTGTATAATTTATATATGGTGATTAATATGTTGGAAAAGTTTGTTCCAGATAAATATTATAAAAGTATATTTGATATTAATTATAAAGCATTAAAGAAGTCAGGTGTTACATGCTTAATTTTTGGCTTGAATAATACTTTAGTACCTGAAGGCGTTAATATGCCTGATAAAAAACTAAAAGACTTCATGGAAGATTTAAAGGATATGGGATTTGAAATAATAATTGTATCTAATAGATCTAAAAAGAATGTATTACCATTTAAAGAAGGGTTATGTGTGGATTCTGCTTATCTATCATTTAAACCATTTAAATTTAAATATAATAAGATTGTTAAGCTATTTAATTATAAATATTATAATGTTGCTTGTATAGGATCTAACTTCCTATTTGATATATTAGGAGCTAATAGAATGAAGTTTACTTCAATACTTGTTAATCCTGTAAGTATAGATGAATATGCAGTAACTAAATTAAATAGAAAGATTGAAAACATAATTGTTGATAAATTAACTAAAAAAGGATTATTTAAAAGAGGTAATTACTATGAATAAGATTTGCTATGGATGTGGTGCACCTTTACAATCTACTGATAAAGATGCTAAAGGATATGTACCTGTTAACAAAATAAAAGATGCTACATATTGTATGAGATGCTTTAGAATGATGCATTATGGAGAACAAGCTGAAGTAGATACTCCTAAAGATGCTAAAGAAATTATTCGTAAAGTTAATAAAGATAATAAATATGTAATATTCTTAGTTGATTATTTAAATATTAACAAATATGTAATGGATTTATTTCAATCAATCAATAATGAGAAACTATTAGTTATAAATAAAGGTGAATTATTACCTGATAATATAACTTATGATATGTTAAAGAACTATGTTAAAGATATATATAATATAAATGCACCTATTAAAGTAAAAGGTGGTACAGCTAACCATGGGGTTAAGTCTGTCTATAAATATTTGATGGATGAAAATATACATGAAACTTATCTTTTAGGTATATCTAATTCAGGTAAATCAACATTTATAAATGATTTAGCAGATGTATTAGAATCTAAGATAAATAGAATTAATACTAATAAACATGCTAATACTACATTAGACTTTATGAGAGTTAAATTAAATAATGAATTAACTTTAATTGATTCACCAGGTTTTATTATGCCTAACTCATTAAATAATGATGTAACTAATAAAGATATAAAGATGTTATCTTATAATATGAAAGATGATGAGTGTATTCAATTATTGAATAATAAATACTTTATTAAAGTATCAAATGGTACACCTATAACTTTCTACACCAATTATGAATCAGATAACTTAATTAAAAAGTATTTTAAAGAAGTAGAATTATCTGATGAAATAACAATTAAAGCTAATCATGATTTGGTTATATACGGAATAGGTATTATTAGATTTAAGAATGAAACAACAATTAAATTAAATATACCATCAGATAATTATGAAATAAGACCTTCTATATTTGGAGGTACATATGAGTAAGATACATGTAATGAGTGATATCTTAGCTAATAAGATAGCAGCAGGTGAGGTTGTTGAAAAGATTGCATCTGTTGTTAAGGAATTAGTTGAAAACTCAATTGATGCAGGAAGTAAAAAGATAATTGTTAACTTAAAAGAATCAGGAACTAAATTAATTGAAGTAATTGATGATGGATCTGGTATGGATAAAGAAGATGCATTGTTATCTTTTCAAAGACATGCTACATCTAAAATAAGTAAAGAAGATGATTTATTCTTTATTAATACATTAGGTTTCCGTGGTGAAGCATTAGCATCTATTGCAGCTGTTTCTAAAGTAGACATGAAAACAAGCCAAGGAAGTGATGGAACTCACATTCATATTGAAGGTGGCAAGTTAATCACAAATGAAAAAAGTGACGCAAGAAAAGGGACAACAATTAAAGTAGAAGATTTATTCTATAATACTCCTGCTAGATTAAAATATTTAAAAAGTTTACAAACAGAGTTAGCTAATGTTACAGCTTTTATAGAAAAGTTAGCTTTATCACATGAAAATATATCTTTTACATTAACTAATAACGATAACAAAATAGTATATACATCAGGTTCAGGTGATTTACTTAAAGTAATACATGAAATATATGGATATACTGTTTCATCTAATATGATTGAAATAAATAACTCAAATGATGACTACGACATCTCAGGATATATTTGTAAACCAACAATACTTAAAAGTACTAAATCACATATGAACGTAATAGTAAATGGAAGAGTAGTATCTAATAATCAAGTTAATAAAGCTATAAATGAAGGATACTTTAAATTTAAACCAGATATTAAATATCCTGTAGTAGTATTAAAAATAGATACTGATCCTACATTAATAGATGTCAATATTCATCCATCTAAGAATGATATTAAATTCTCTAAATTAGATGCTTTATCAGAGTTAATAACTAAAACCATAAGTGATGCTTTAACAAATACTTTATTAGTTAAAGAAGTAGAAGAAAAAGCACCTATGCAAACTCCAACATATGAAGAAGCTATTGTAGTAGAAGAGTTGTTAACAGATGATAATAACAATGAACAATTAACATTAACTCAAGAGGTAGTTGAAACTAAAGATAATTATTCTGATGTTAAAATTAAAGTAGAAGAATCATCTAAGGTAAGAGAAAATAAGAATGAAGAAATAAGAAATTTAGTATTAGAACCTAAAGCAATTATAAAGAAAACTTATATAGTGGCTGAAGGTGAAGATGGATTATATTTAATTGATCAACATGCAGCACATGAGAGAATCAATTATGAAAAAACTATGAAGGAATTTAAAGAAAAGAAGATTAATAGAACATCTATGTTAATACCATTAACTATAGAATTATCTTCAAGTGATTTTATTAAGATAAAAGAACACTTTGATACTTTAGAATCATTTGGATTTATATGTGAAGAATTTGGTATTAATACAGTTGTAGTAAAAGAACATCCTACATGGTTAAGGAATGGATATGAAGATGAAACTATCAGAAAAGTACTTGACCTAATAATAGATGAAAAAGAATTTGATGAGATGAAATTCAATGATAGAGTAATAGCTACTATTGCTTGTAAATCATCTGTTAGAGCTAATGAAGATATATCTTTAGAACAAGCAAGAGGGATACTTAAAGACCTAGTTTTATGTGATAATCCATATAATTGTGCACATGGAAGACCAACAATAATTCATTATTCAACATATGAATTAGAGAAGATGTTTAAAAGGGTTATGAACTAACCCTTTTTTAATTTGACAAATGTTTATTTTTATATATAATACACATTAGTCGGAGGAAAAATTTATGGAAATAAACTTTAACACAATTGATTTTAACAATTTAAAAAGGGCGTTTAGATTCTTAGAGAAAATCGACAAAGATGGAGACTTAATGTCTCTTGACGAAATATCCGATATTGCAGTATATGCACATAGAGATAAATATTTATTACCACTATCACATAAGTTTGGTTCATTATTCTTATTTGCTATTGAAATGTTAGATTTTAAAGCTGCAGAGTTCTTATATAACAATATAACAATGATTGATGCAGATGAAGATGTGATTGCATCTTTAGATTTAGCAGAAGAGGAATATACAAGATTAGATATTCTTAATAAACAAAAAGAATTATATGAAACAAAACAAATAAGTGTATTTGGTGATATGTATAAAAAGGAATTACAAAATAGTATTGCTTTAAGCAAGTTAAAAGAAAACTATCCAGTAAAGAAGAGAGTTAGAGAATAACTCTTTTTTTATTGCTTAAAATACGAACAAACATTCCATTAACATCTAAAAAGACAAATATTTAACTATTCATTGATACAAAAGGGGAAAAGTAGTATATTATAGTTAAGCAGTGGTAGAAAGTGGAAGAAAGTGGGGAATTTCACATGCTGATGGGTGAATATCGTCATAATATAGATGACAAGAAAAGATTGGTAATACCAAGCAAATTCCGTTCTGAGCTTGGTGATGAATTCGTTTTAACTCGTGGTTTAGAAAACTGTTTATTCATCTTCTCTAAAGAAGAGTGGAACAAAACAACTGACCGTTTAAAAACATTGCCTTTCACTCGTAAGGCTGCAAGAAATTTCACAAGATTTTTACTTTCCGGCGCTACTGTATGCGAAATTGACCAAGCCGGTCGTATTTCAATTACCTCCCCATTGATCGAATACGCCGATATAACAAAAGAGTGTGTTATAATCGGCGCAAACGATCACCTAGAAATCTGGGCCAAGGAATCTTGGGATAAATTCATGGATGATAACATTGATAATTTCTCAGATATAGCTGAAGACTTATTTACATCAGGTGATAGCAATGCATTATAGTGTTTTATTAAATGAATCAATAGAAGGTTTAAATATTAAACCAGATGGTATATATGTTGATGCAACTCTAGGTTATGCAGGTCATTCAAGTAAGATTTTAGAGAAGTTAACTACAGGTCATTTATATGGCTTTGATCAAGATGCCAAGGCTATTGAGTACTCCTTTAAAAAGTTAGATTCAATTAGTCATGATAATTTCACAATTATCAAGTCTAACTTTATTAGTCTTAAAGAAGAACTTAATAGTCGCGGTATCGAAAAAGTTGATGGAATATTATTTGATTTAGGATTTTCTTCCCCACAAATTGATGATCCTAGTCGAGGATTTTCCTTCATGAAAGATGCTCCTCTTGATATGAGGATGAATCAAGATCAAAACAAGAGCGCAAATGATGTCGTTAACAAGTATAAAGAAGATGAGTTAACTAATATATTTTTTAAGTATGCTGAAGAAAAATATTCAAGAAGTATTGCTAAAGGAATAGTTAAAGCTCGTCCAATAAATACAACTATGGAACTAGTTGATGTAATTAAAAAGAATGTTCCAACATCATATTTCATTAAAAAACATCCTGAAAGAGAAATATTTCAAGCGATAAGAATAGAAGTTAATAAAGAATTAGATGTGCTTCAAGATGTTTTGCCAGATGCAATAGAGATGTTAAATAAAGGTGGAAGATTATGTGTTATAACTTTCCATTCGTTAGAAGATAGAATAGTAAAACAACAATTTAAAAAGGATAGTCAAGTAAACTCATTAGTTAGTGGTTTGAAGGAGGATGAAATTCCCGATGAGTTCAAACCAAAGTTGAAGATTATCAACAAGAAGCCAATTGAGGCAAGTGAAAAAGAATTAAAGGAAAATAGTAGAAGTAAAAGTGCAAAATTAAGAATAGTTGAAAGGGTTTGATTACTGTGAGAAAAAATACAAAGCTAGGCGTTAATTTACATAAGAGTGAGAAAGTATGTATTTTTATGATTGGTTTATTTGCTGTACTAGCACTAATAACTGTAGTGTATACAAGATCTTTATTATATACTTCTAATATTGAGGTTGAAAGAGTTAAAGAACAAATCGAAAAACAAAGTAATGTTAACTCTGCATTATCAATGCAAGTTGACGAATTAGCAAGCTTATCTACTATTCAAAACGTTGCAAAAGAATACGGATTAAGTTATAATAATGATAATATAATCGTAATAAAATAAAGAAGTGATTAAACATGAAAATAAAGGGCAATACAATAAGAATAAATATAATATTTATCTTTGTTATTGTCCTTTTATTTTGTCTAATAATATGGAAAATAACTTTGGTTGCATTAAATAATGTTGTAGAAGGAGTTAACATAAGAGAACTTGCAGATTCTCGTGTTATAGCTACAAAAAAGATTTATTCAACTAGAGGTACTATATATGATAATCAAGGTGAACCAGTAGCAGAGAATGTTAATTCCTATGTTATGGCTGCTGTGTTAACATCTAAATGGAGTAATGATCCAGATAATCCTAAGTATGTTGTAGATTATAAAAAAACAGCAGAAGAATTATCTAAATTATTTTTATCAGTTGATCCATCATCACCAATGACTTATGATTACATTTTAGCTAGATTAAATACAAAAGGTGCTGATCAAGTAGAATTTGGTACAGGTGGTAAAGATATATCTGAAACCATGAAGAATAGAATAGAGAAGTTAAACCTTCCTGGTATTATATTTACAAAAACATTTAAAAGATATTATCAAAATGGTGATTTTGCATCATATTTAATTGGTTATGCAGTTAAAAAGACTGATGATGATAATAATGAATATCTAGTAGGTGAATTAGGTGTTGAAGGTTACTGTGATCGTTATCTTAAGGGTAAAGATGGATATATTACTTATGAAAAAGATGCAAAAGGATATCAATTAGCTGATAGACCATCATATGGTGTAGATGCTGAAGATGGATATGATATTTATTTGACTTTGGATAAACAAGTTCAAATGTTTGTTGATACAGCTGTTGATGAATTCAGTAAGTATGAACCTGAATGGACAAGTATAACTATAGCTAATGCTCATACAGGAGCTATTATTGCATCAAGTACATATCCTTCATTTGATCCAAATAAATTAAATATAACTAATTATTTAAATCCAATGACTTCATATACATATGAACCAGGTTCAACTATGAAAATATTTGCTTTCATGTCTGCTATGGAAGAAGGTAAATATAAAGGAGATGAATTATATAGATCAGGTAGTATAACAGTAGATGAATATAATATTTCAGATTGGAATAAACATGGTTGGGGTAAAATAACATATGATAAAGGATTTACTTATTCATCAAATGTTGCAGCTGTTAATTTAGCTCAAAAGATGGGTAAAACAACATTAAAAGATTATTATTCTAAAATAGGTTTAGGACAACAAACAGGAATAGAATTAGCTAATGAATCTGTAGGAGATATAGGTTTTGAATACGCATCTGAAGTAGCTTCAGCATCATATGGTCAAGGTATGACTGTAACACCTATTCAAATGATACAAGCATTAACAACTATTACAAATGACGGTGTTGTATTGAAACCATATATAATTGAAAAAATAGTTAATCCTAATACAGGTGAAGTAGAATATCAAGGTAAACGTACTGAAGTAAGAAAAGTATTCTCATCAAATACAACAGCTAAGATAGTTGAATTAATGGATGAAACAGTTAACTCAACAGACCCTGTATCAACAGGTAAGAGATATGCATCATCTAATGTTAGATTAATAGGTAAAACAGGTACAGCTAACTATACTGATCCTAAAACAGGTGAATATGTTAAGGGAGATAGATATGTTGTAAGAAGTTTTGCAGGTATATTCCCTAAGGATAATCCTGAATATATTATTTATGTAGTAACAAAAGACTTTAATGGTGCAGCAAAAGAAATGGGTGCATCTATTAAAAAATTAGTAGAATCAGTAGCTAAGTATAAGAATCTAGAAGATAGAGTATCTGATAAGGATCCGACTAAGATAGTTAAAATAGATAATTATCAAAGTAAACCTGTATTAAAAGCTATTGCTAGTTTAAACGAAAAGGGTGTTACACCTATAGTTGTAGGTGATGGTGGTAATGTTATAAAACAATATCCTAAAGGTAATACTACTACATCAGTTAAATCTAAAGTATTCTTAGTTACAAATGGTAATAACTATACAATGCCTAATGTAATTGGCTATTCATCAAAAGATATTATTGAATTATGTAATATAGTTGGTTTAAAATATACATTAAATGGATATGGTTATGTCGAATCAACTTCAATACCTGAAGGTACACCTATAATGAAGGGTGATGTTATAACTATAAATTTAACAAATATTAAACCAGAGAGTTTAGTTGATGAGGAGAGTAAGACTGATGAAGAAAACAAAGAACAACAAACAACCTGATAAACTAACAGAGTTATTAAATAGTCCTAGAACTGTTATTATTGTATTAATAATACTATGTGCATGTTTATTACTAGCTTTATTTAAAGTTAAGAATAATCATCAATTCTATACAGGACAAATAAACACTGATGATTTTGGTGTAGCAGAAGTTCATTATTATTCTGATGATTTAGTTACATATTTCTTTGCTAATGCTGCTGTATATGGTGGTGAAAATAAGGATATCTATGATATAGAAATTAAATACTATGTTGATATTGATGGTAAAGAAAATATAATTGATGATTTATATAAGAAATTTGATAAAAAACAAAGCTTACAGGAAATGATTACTATGTATACTAAAACAAATATAGTAGATTTAAAGAATCAATCAAAATTAATATTTACTAAAGATATGAAGAAGAATATTAAGAATACTAAACTTGTTATTACAGCAAGTACTACTAAAGATCTAAATAAAGATATTGTTCTAAAATATGATGTTAATTTAAATAAAGTAAACAAGTGATAAATGATAAAGAATATGTTAAATATTCTTTATTTTTTTGCTATAATTTATATAGGTGGTTTGAATGGACCGTAGAAGTTTCTATTTTATTAAATTTAATATTTTTATAATCATTTTATTCATTGTAAATGGATTGTTTATCCATGACATATTAAAACATTTAAATGATATACATGTTTCATTAAAAGGTGATGAGACTGTTGTAATATCATATAAAACTTCATATGAAGATCCAGGATTTGAAATTATTAATAATAAACAAGATGTAGATATATCAAATGCTACATACGAACTTATCTCTGATGTTGATTCATCTAAATTAGGTGAATATGAGGTAAAATATACTATTAAGTATATGAATAAAGATTATACTTTAATTAGAAAAGTAGAAGTTAAAGATACAATTGGACCTACAATAACTACAACAGTTGATAAAGTAGAAAGATCTTATTGTGACAATAAACTATCAGCTGATGTTGAATACTCAGCAGTTGATGATGTTGATGGCGAAGTCACTGAAAGTGTTACAAGAGAAGACTCTGATGATAAAATCACTTTAAAAGTTAAAGATTCATCAAATAATGAATCGATTCTTGAAATACCAATTGTAAATGTTGAAAAACCAAGTAATAAAATTGTATTAAATGGTAAATCTATTCAAACAATTGGAGTAGGCGGAACGTATAAAGAAGAAGGTGCTTACTATGCTGATGGATGTGGCACAAAGATTGATGATAATATAGATATTGCTGGTTCTGTTGATACTAGTAAGGAAGGAAAATATACTATAACTTATACATCTAAAACAGATAATAAGATAAAGACTACTAGAACTATAACTGTTAAAGAAATGCCTAAGGCACAAACAGCACCTGTAACAGGTAATAGTGTAATCTATTTAACATTTGATGATGGCCCTTGTGCATATACAAAAAGAATATTAGATATATTAGATAAATATAATATTAAAGCAACATTCTTTGTAACTAATCAAATAAGAGGATATCAAAATATGATTGGTGAAGAAGCAAGAAGAGGACATACAGTAGGTGTTCATACATATACACATCAATGGAATATTTATAACTCACTTGATTCTTATTGGAATGACTTTAATAATATGGATGCTATAATAGAACAACAAACAGGTAAGAAGGCAGAAATACTTAGATTCCCAGGTGGAACATCTAATCGTATGGCTAAAGTTGGTATGTCTAATATAGTTAATTCTGTTAATAATAAAGGGTTAAGATATTATGATTGGAATGTATGTGTTGAAGATGCAGGTGCTTGTGTTAAATCGAGTAATAAGCAACAATGTGTATATAATTATTTTGTAAATGGATTAAAACCTGGTAGAGATAATATTGTTTTATTACATGATTTAAAATCATATACAGCTGATTCTTTAGAGAGAATGATTCAATATGCATTAAGTAAAGGATACACATTTAAAGCTATTGATCAAAATACAGCTCAAGTACATTTCAAACCTTATAAATAAGAATTTACAAACAAATCAATAAGAAATTGTAAAAAAATGCATATTCATTGTAAATATGCATTTTTTTATGTATAATTAAAGTGTAAGGATGTGTAAAGATGGCAAAGAAAGAAGATATATTAGATAGAAGAACACTTGATAGATATAGAAAACAAATATCTGATGATTTTGATAAATCATATCGTGAAAAGATGGTAAAAGATTTATCAGAAGAAGTATATAAAGATGTTCAAAAAAATTTTGATGTTGAGTATAAGAATCAATTAGTTGAGAATGTAACTAATGATATTTATGATGAAGTAAAAGAGAAAGTTAATAAAGAAGAAAGAAAAGTAAGTGCTCATAAATCATTTAAAATCTTTAGATTAAGTGTGTATATCTTAGTTCTTTTAGGTGTTGTACTTTATATTATGTATAGATTATATATAACTAATAATTTAGCCATTGTAAAATATAATTATAAACCAACTACTACAGAACCAGCTGTAACTGAACCAGTTACTGAACCAAAGAAAGAAGAAGTAGATTACAAAGCTATCTATGGAGATTTAATTGATAATATTAAAATTTATGATTTGAATTTATATAAAGGGAGCTATAAAATAACTGATTTAGAAATGTCTAAGAGACTAACAATAGCTTATTCGACATTATCTAAAGACGATATTGAGGTTGATGGAGCGATTAATACTTTAAGAGCTTCGTTATTAAAGAATGCATATACTAAATTATTTGGTTTAGATGACTATGAAAATGTTTCATTCACAGTTAATAATTTAAACTATATTTATTCTACTAATAAAAATGAATATATTGCTATTGCAAGTGATGATAATAAGCAAGATATTAAGTATGAACTATCAGATGTATGGGTAGATGATAATAATATTTATGTTAAAGCATATGCAGCTTTAGTGAATGATAAGAAGATTTATAATGTTATAACTAATAAAGAGGTCGGTGGAATCGACGATAAACTACGTGATCACAGTGCAAAATTAAGTACTTTAGTATTTACTTTTAACAAGGATAAAAGACTTATAGAAATTGGTAATTAATAAGAGGTAATTTATACCTCTTTTTTTATTGTTTTTTGTTCCTTTTTTTTGTCTAAAATGATATAATTATGAAGAATGGAAAAATAGGAAGGAGAATAGTGTATGTTTAAAGATTTTATACATAAAATAACTAAAAACAAATACTATCTTATTGGTGTGATAAGTGTCTTCCTATTACTTGTAATTTCTTTAGGAACAGCTGCTTTAAGAAGTACTTTATCAATTGTTGGTACAACTAAAATTCAAGAGAATACTTGGGAAATTTATTTTGACCATGTACATGATGAACAATTTAATGATAATGTTACTCCAGAAAAACATGCTGTCATAATCGATAGAGAAAAAACTCAAATAGAATTCACAGTAGATTTAAAACCAGGAGAGGTATATGAATATACTGTTGATATGATTAATGATGGTTCTATTGATGCATCTATTGAAAGAGTTGAAAAAACACAATTAACTGATGCTCAAAAGAAATATTTAGATTTTGAAATCCAATATACTGAAGGAGCTAGTGCAGGATTAGAACCAAAAACATGTGATACTTTATTGGCTGGTCAATCAAGAAATATAAAAGTGTCTGTAAGATACAAAAAAGGATTAGAAGTTGATGAATATCCTCAACAAGATTTACATTTAACATTATTCTTTAATATTGTGTATATTAAGAGAATTCTAACATGTCCTGAAGAACCAACAGCTTATAAATTAACTGTTGATCCAAATGGTGGTTACTTTGATGATTTTGAGGGTGCAGATAGAACTGATCCAATAGTTAAATATTTAGCGTTAAACTCAGATATTTATCCATCGACTTATGAAATTCCAATACCTAAACATAGTGAAGATAACTTTAATGGTTGGGAAGTGGTTTATCCAGTTGAAGGTGAAGAATCATCATACATATTACCTGAAACACCTAATGCTCAAAATAAATATAATTTTACAATTGGTAATGAAGATGTAAAAATCAAAGCATTATGGAAACAAGGAAACTATGTAGCAAGAATAGAAGATAAAAAATTTGAAACTATTCAAATGGCATTTGATGCAGCAGATGGACGTTGGACTGATTTAAACGGTAACAGTCAAAGTTACTCATGGCATGATAATACAGTTCATTTATTAAGAGATACTGAAGAATATCCAACTAATGATACTACTGTACATTTTGTATTTAATTTAGAAAGTCATACAGTAACTGGTAGAATAACTAACAGTGCAAATGGTAAATTAACTTTAATAAACGGTAGAGTAGAAGAAAAAGAAAACAATGAGAATGATGACATAGAAGGTGCATTAGTTAACTATGGTATATTCTCTTTAGGTGTAGATGATGGCGTAGTTGATGTTGAAAACAGTGTTGCACTTAAAGGCGATTCGATAGGCTTATATACTGCAAGTGATTCGACTCATTACTTCAATTTTTATGATGGTTATATTGAAGGTGATGTAGCATACATAGGAAAATATAAAGGACATCCTACAGATTATTATGTATTTATTAACGATTTAACAAGTGGAGATAAAAAGATTCAAAGAGCTTATTTAGTTAATAATGCTTCAAGAGCTGTTGTTAAGACAGAAGATGAAGATGGATCAAACAGAGTTCTTTATTACAATGTTCAAAGTGCTATTGTTCGTGTAATAAACAATAAAAAAGATAATCCATCTTTAACTAATTATGAAACAACGCTTAGAGCAATCAGAGATTTTGAAGCAGCTTATGATATAACAGTTCCTCAAAATCAAGAAATATATTTCGATTTAGAAAACTATAGAATCTGGACTGGTTCAAATGTAACTAATAATGGTACATTCCATATTTACTCATCAAATAATAGTAGAGCTAATATTAAAGCTGCTAAGACTATTACTAACAATGGAACAATGGATATTAATAATATCAAATTAGATGCAACTGATGATATATATGTAATATCTAATAATGGTAGTCTAGATTTATCTAATACAGAAGTTCATGGTCAACATGTATATGCAGTTGTTAATAATGGAACTGGTACTATTGCATTTAATAATAAAACTTTAATTGATTCAACAGAGCAAATAGGATTGTATAATACATCATCTAATTTAAATATTACTGATGGAACAATATATGGATTCTTTAATGAAGCCAATGGTGCTCAAGTAACTGGTGGTAATTTTAAAATATATCATTGGACTACACCATCATGGTCTGGAGTAAATCATCATTATATTCCAGCTATTAGAAATTCAGGTACATTAAATGTTTCAAATGGTGATGTTACTGATAGTGAATATGATACATATGTTGTTCAAAATAAAGGAACTATAAATATATCAGGTGGAACATTTGATTCAATTTATAGAACATTTAGTAATAACTATGATAATTCAAATGGAACAATCAACATAACTGGTGGTAATATTCATTCAAATAAAAATATTGTGTATGGTGGAAATACATATATATCAAATAATGCATCTATTTCATCTGATAATGGATCTGCAATTGAATATGGATATTTAGAAGTAAATGGTGGAATATTAACTACTATTTCAGGAAATTCTTTAAATAATTCAAGCGCTAAGATAACTGCTGGTGAAATAGTAAGTGAACATGGTACAGCTGTTGAAGGTAATTATGAACGTACAATCACTGTAACAGGTGGAACAATTCATTCATTAGATGGAACAGCTATAAAAGGTACAAATGTTAATATTTCAGGCGGAACTATTGAAGGAGTTACATATGCGATTGAAAATGGTAGTTCAGTTACTGTAACAGGTGGAACAATAACATCTGATGATAAAGCAGTAACATGTACATCAATAGATATTTCAGGTGGAACAATTACTTCTCCAAATGATGCAGTTAATACTAGAGATGTTACTGTAACAGGAGGAACAATAACATCGGAAGATGGAACAGCAATTACACTAAGTGGTGAAGGTACTGTACTTGATGGAAATATTCATGGTGGAATGTATGGAATCCTAAATAATGGTAAATTAATCATTGGTGATGACGAAGGAACAATATCACCAAATGTACCAACAATAATTGGTGAATCTGTTGGTGTATATATAACTGGAACAGATACATATTTCTTTGATGGTATATTAAAAGGACAAGTAGATGGATATGTAGGAGAAATAACAAGAACACCATTAGGTGGAACACCAATTGGTGGAACAGAAGTAATAGATGGTGTAACATATCAAACTGACTACATAATTCAATTTGAACCATGGTTAGAGATTGAAGGAGTAGGACAATTTAATACAATAAATGAAGCATCAGATGCTATAGCAGATGGTGGAACAGCAACAATCAAAGTAATAAAAGATGTAGTACCTTCATTCGTACAACATTTTGTAGATGAAAATCATAATAAACAAATAACATTTGATTTAAACGGACATACATTAAGAAGTACACAAGTAGCATATAATAATGACTCAAATGTAACAGTAATAGATTCAGTTGGAACAGGTAAGATTACAAATGATATATGTAATTATTTTGAAAATGATCATAATATGACAATAAATAATATAACGATCATATCAACTGGAGATAAAGCAGCAATCAGAAACTATAGACATGGTACTTTAACAATTACAAATGCTAATATCACAGCTAAAACAAATGCTATTCAAACAATGGGTCATACTATTGTTAATAATATAACTTTAAATGCAACTCAAGATGCAATATTTATTGAGTGTATTGATGAATTATATGATCATGCATATGGTTCAATTGAGATTAATAATGGAACAATTAATGCTGGTAATCGTGGTATTTATGGAAGAGGTTCATATACATTTAATGGCGGAACTCTTACAGCAACTAAAGAAGGTTCAATTGGACCATCAGCTCGTGTAACAGGTGGTAAGATACATTCATTAGATGAAGTTGCTATTGTAGGTTCTGGAATAACTATTACAGGTGGAGAAGTTATAGCAGATTCTAATTATGCATTATATGCAAATGCTGCTATCCTTATATCTGGTGGGTATGTAGAAGGAACAACAGCAATAGCTCAATATCCTTGGTATGACCTTTATTCTCGTCCAAGATATGAATCAATTGATATAACAGGTGGTAAGGTTGTAGGAAAAACAGGAAATGGTATCAATTTAACTGGTAATACTTTAACTATTACAGGTGGAGAAGTATATGGTGAAGTAGATGGTATTTACTCACAATCTCATACTGTTATAGGTAATAATGAGGGAGTAATATCTCAAACTGTACCATTAGTACAAGGAAAACATAATGGTTTAACATCTACAGGAACATTCTATTTCTATGATGGTATCTTAAAAGGACAAAATGTTGCAAGAGATGGTCAAGTAAATTTAGTACCTGATGCATCAATGGTAAAAGATGATTATGAATTTATTGATAGAGTAGAATATAAAACAGAATATCTTGAATCATTTGGTAATTGGTTAAGAGTAGGTGATCAAGAATTCAACTCATTATATGCTGCACAAGATGTAATAGAAGACTATGGAACAGTATATGTAACAAGAGATGTTAATATAAATTTCGAACAATCATTAGTTGAAGGAAAGCATGTAACATTTGATTTAGATGGACATCAAGTAATGATGGTTAAAACATTAACAACTAAAGGAACAAATACAGTTACAGATTCATCAAATGCTAAGACTGGATTATTAAGAAATGTTTCTGAGATAGAAGATTTAGCTGCTATTACAAACACTGGTAATCTAACAATTACTGGTGGACAATATGATGCAACAAGAAACTATGCAATTGATAATCAAGGAACTATGATAATTGATGGATTAGAGTTCTCAGCTAATGGATGTATTATTAATCATGGTTACATGGAATTTAATAGTGGATTATTATCAAATACATCCACTGATAGACCAACAATTGAGAATTGGTGGAGTGGTGGAAGTTTAAAAATAACAGGTGGAACAATAACATCAGATTATACAGCTGCAATTAATGATGAAGGTTCATTGATTGTTGAAGGTGGAATAATAACATCAACTGTAGGTGATGCAATAACTTCATCAAATTATTACGGAAGTACTACTATCTCTGGTGGTGAAATAACTGGTAAAGTAAATGGTTTAAGTGTATCAGGTGTAGATAGAAATGATTTAAATATTACAGGCGGAATAATAACAGGTGAAACTGGAACAGGCGTTGTTTCTTCTGGTTGGAAAACTTATGTAACAGGTGGAACACTTGTTGGTAAAGTATATGGATTATCATTAGCAGATGGTGGAACAATAGGTACTGATGATGGAACAGTTGTTATTGATACTCCTATAATAAAAGGTGATTCATACGGTTTAAATGTAACTCAAGGTACTTTAAACTTTAATGATGGTATTTTAAAAGGCGTTGATTACTCAATTCAAGGAGCAATTACAAACATACCTGCAGGTACACAAGAGTTTAATGATACAGAAATAATAGATGGTAAAACATATCAAACTAAGTATTTAATACAAGAAAAAGATTTAGTTTATAATGTACAAAAAGATAAGAAATATAATAACTTACAAACAGCTTTTGATGAAGCTGAGAACTATAATGTATTAGAGTTATTGACTAATATACCAATATATTATCCTGTAACAAATAACAATGAACATCCATTTACTTTAGACTTAAAGGGATATTCGATATCTACTAATAAGCCTATAGTAAATAATGGAAAACTAACTTTAACTGATAGTACATCAACTGTAGGTTCATTAAAAACTTCATCAAGTATTAACTTAATAAGTAATACAAATGAGATGGTTATAAATAAGGTAAATCTAATTAATATAAGTTCGTCTAACTATATAGTTAATAATAGTGGAACGTTAACATTAAATAATACAATAATAAATGGTATTAACAGTGTTACATCAAGTGGAACATTAACAATTAATAACGCAAATATAACTGGAAGCAGCACTGCTGTATCATCAAGCGGAAGTTTAACAATTAATCAAGGTACATATAAAGGTAGTACAAATGCTATTTATACAAATAATTCAGGAACTAATACAATAACTGAAGCAACTATAAATGGTAGAGTTGTAAATAGTAATGGTACTTTAGAAATTAGAAAAACTGATATTAACCTTAATAGTAAAGGTGATTATAATTATCCTGATGAAACAGTTGAAAACTCAGGAACAATTAAGTTGTTACAAAATACTAAAGTATTAGGCAAAGGTAGAATATCTAACTCTGGAACATTCTATATGGATGGTATTACTATTGATATTACTTCAGAAAAAGACAGAACATATCCAGTAAATGTTATTTATAACTCAGGAACAATGGATATTGATAATACTCCTATTACTCTTGAAAAGAATGTTAATAGAAATGAAACTAGAGGAATAACTAATACTGGTAACTTAACAATTCATGAAAATGTTACAATTGAAATAGGAACACATGATAAAAATGCTGGTGATACTCACTATGGTATATTAACATCAGACAATGGTAATACAACAATTGATGGTGCAAGAATTAACATGCATGGTATGAATACATCATATGCTATATATGTTGATGGAAATAATGCTAAAACAACAATGCTATCAGGTGATGTTAATGTAACTGATACTAAATATGCTTATGGCGCTTACACTAATAGAGCAACATTTGAAATGGGTGTGTCAGATGAGATTGAAGATGCATCAGATTTAGTATCAACAACTGATCCTAGAATTTATTCTGTAGGTGATATAAGAGGTATTGGTGTTAAGAGAGTAAATGGTAACTTCAATTTCTATGATGGTATTATCTGGGCATCTACTTATTCAAAACCAGAAACTACTACAAGAGTTCAACACTTATATGAAGTAACAACATATATGGATGAAGCAACATCTTTAGAATATTCATTACTTGAATTCATGGGTGATAATTATGATAATACTGTTGTTGCGATGATAGGACAAAGATCATATTACACATTACAAAGTGCAATTGATGCTGAGAATGAACAAAATGAAGAAATAGTATTAGTTAGATCTATTGAAACAGAACAACCTCTTGAAATACAAGAAGGTAAGAATATAGTTATAGATTTACATGGTATGAGTTTAACTACATCAATTAATAATAATGGAACATTACAATTATATAATGGTACTATTATTGAAGTAGGTGTAGATGATCCTGAAACTGAAGAAGTTGAAGAACATAATTATATTAATAACTATGGTACTTTAATAATTGGTAAAGATGATGGAATTGTATCATCATCTAATACTCGTATTATATCTGAAGGATTAGCTATCAATAAGATATATGAAACTCAATACATTCATAATGAAGGTAGAGTTGAAATGTATGATGGTTATATTGAAGGTAATCCAGCTATAAATGGTTCAATAGATAAGATAGCAGAGTTTGCTAGATTATATACTAAGAAAGATACTCAATATGAAAGAATATATCTTCAATCATTATCAGAAGATGCAATAAGAAATAAAGAAACAGCTTTAATTATTAATATTGACCCTAATGGTGGTACTTATAATGAAAGTGAAGAAGTTCAAACACAATTCTTATATTTTGAAGATGAATTAGAATTAATACCTAATCCAACTAAGCATGCATCTGTATTTGATGGATGGGAAATAAATGATCCAACAGCATTAATATACGATGATCAAGCAGGAACTTATAAAATTAAAGTTGGATTAAAAGATATTGAATTAAAAGCTAAGTGGGTAGTAGATCCAAATGCTGTAGCTAAAATAGGAAATCAATATTACTTCTCAATTCAAGAAGCTCAAGATAATGCTTCTGATGGAGATATTATTGAATTAATTAAGGATTATACAATTGAAGATGGTTTAACTACAACAATAAATAAAGAAGTAACTATCGATTTAGGTGGTTATACATATACTGGTCCATTAATTAATACTGGTATTCTTACTGTTTATAATGGAACAATATCAAATCCAAATGGTACAGGTATTGTTAATAATAAGACATTAACTATGGGTATTAATGATGGTGAAGTTGATATTGAAGGTACAAGAGTATATGGTAGTACAGTAGGTTTAGAACAAAATGGTAGATTTAACTTCTATGATGGTAATATTGAAGGTGTAGTTGCCATGAATGGTGGAGTACATTCATTACCTCATGGATATCACTTATATACTGAATCTATTGAAGGTAATGATCCTCCAACTCAAAGAGCGATTCTTACTGGTAACCCAGCTAATGCAGTTGCAATTATTAAAGGAACTACATCTGATTTAGATCAATACTTCTTTAAATTAACAGATGCTATATCATCAGCTGCTTTATCAAATAAGGAAATAGATATTATTAGATCATTTAATGCAGCTTATCCAATTGAGATAAGAGAAGAAGATAATATAGTTATTAATATGAATAGTTATAGTATAACTACAGGTACTACTTTCACAGTAAATGGTGCATTAAAACTATATGATAAATCAGAAACAAAAGGTTCTATAACATTTGCACAAACTATAGCTAATAATGGTGTATTAAATGTAGAAGATATTACTTTATTAACTAATCAAGATAGAAACTTATTAACTAATAATGGAACTTTAAATTTAACAAAAGCTACATTACAAGCTACAACAGGTTATGCAGTTTATTATAATACTGGTGATATTATAATGGATGCTGATTCATTATTAACATCTAATACATATGCATTATATAATAATGGAACATTAACATTATCTAATGGTGAAATTAAAGGTGTTTATAATGCTAAAGATTTAACATTAACTGATAATGTATACTTACATCAAACAAGTGATAACGCATGTTATTCAACTGAAACTGATGGAACAGTATTAACTACTACTGGTGGTAAATGTGTTTCGACAAATGTAGGTATTTGGTTAAATAGTAGTACAACTGTTAATATGGATAACTTTGAAATTACTTCAACTAATCAAGGTCTTAAGTATAGATCATCTAATGATTATTATGATATTGGTACTGTTAATATAACTAATTCTTCAATAACATCAACAAACAGCTATGGTATTGAAACAAATGATGGTAATTATGATTGGAGAAGAACTATAACAGTAAGAGATTCAACAATTACAGCATCATCACATGCTTTCAGTGTATATTGTTCACATAATTATATATATAACACTTCATTAATAACTACTACGGGTGCATATACTGCTTGGGTTGATAATGCTGATATAGTATTATACTCAGGTAGTAAAATTGAATCTGATACAGCAAACGGTATTTATTTACATGGTAGTGGATATGCATATTTATATGAAGATTCATTAATTAAACTTACTAGAAAAGATGCAACTGGTGTATTCTTTAGTGAATCTGGTTATGGAAATCTTACTATGAAAGATAGTGCAAAGATTGAAGTACCTGGATCTTCGTCATATGGTGTTAATTGTACTGGATACTATCGAAAAATATATATTAATGGTGGTGAAATAATATCTGGTAATATTGGATTAAGAATGAGATCTTATTACAATAGCAATTATGATTATACTAATGAAATTAATATAAATGGTGGTTCAATTAGTGGTGAAAACTATGGTATTTATACATATGCAAATGAAGGCAATGTACCAATTAATATTGGTAAGAATGCAGATCCTTTAAATCAACAAGTTCCATATATAACTGGTGGATTATATGGTATCTACAAAGAAGCCGCTACTGTTAATATATATAATGGTAGAGTAAGAGGTTATGTTGATGCTTATAATGGTTCATATAATAAGATAAAAGATGGATATGATGTTGCAATATTAGAGGAATCTGTAGATGCATATAACCATATTAGAACATTCGGAACATCTAATACATCTGAGGAACCTGTCGAAAAATATGCTAAGAGTGGAAATGGTTATGCAAAACTTACTTATATAGATGAAGATAATGGTACATGTATAAATGGTACTGTTACAACATATAACTATACCGGACATGAAGAAGTATTTACTGCAACATGTGCTGGTAAATACAAACTTGAAGTTTGGGGTGCTTCTGGTGGAAGAGCTACATATGGTTATGGTGGATATTCATATGGTGAAATTGATTTAGCTCAAAATGAAAAATTATATATCAATGTTGGTGGCCAAGGTGGTTCAACAACAAATGCCAATGGTGGAGCAGGTGGTTACAACGGTGGTGGAGCCGGTGGTAATGGTACATGTGGCTATTGGGGCGGCCAAGGTGGTGGTGGTGCAACTCACATTGCAACATCAACAGGTTTATTATCAGATTTAGACAATAATAGACAAGCAGTAATTATCGTTGCCGGAGGTGGCGGTGGTTCTGTTGCTGATAATTGGTATAATCGCCGTGGTGGATCAGGTGGAGGTTATATTGGCTCTGATGGTCAACCATATGATGAGAATTATGCAATGAGTAAAGGTGGAACTCAAGAATCTGGTTATGCCTTTGGCCAAGGTGCAAATGGAGCTAATGGTCTAAATTGTTCTGGTTATTCTGCTGAAGGAAATGGTGGTTCTGGAGGTGGATGGTATGGTGGTACTAGTACTGCTACTAAAGATAGAACATACCAAGATATTCCAGGTTCTGGTGGATCAGGTTATATTGGAAATTCTAGATTAACCAATAAAGCTATGTATGGATATAATGTTATAGCAACTCCTTCTCAATGGATACATCATTATTTAGTTGAAAAAGAACACTTTATTCAAACAGATGATGGTGAAACATTTAATTCTATAAATGCTGCGGCAACACATATTAAAGATAATTTAGGTGGTACTGGTAAAATGTTGATTATTGCAAATGCAGAATTACGTGAAGAAGCAACATTACCATCTGGTACAACTATTGAAATCGATTTAAATGGTAAACATTTAAGTAATAATCAATCAATAAATAATGCTGCGGCATTAACTATAAGTGATAGTTCAACTGGTCATACAGGATTATTTGAAAATACTGCATCAAATTTAATAAATCATACTGGATCAAGTTTAACTATTGAAGAAAATGTTCATTTGAAATCAGCTGCAATTGCTATTTATTCAACAAAGGATGGTACAACAATAACTCAAAAAGCTGGCTCAGTAATAACTGGTAATATCGGATATAAATTTAGAAATAGTACAACATTTAATATGACTAGTGCTGAAATTAATACAACGAATACTGGTATAGACTTTGGAACAGATAACTGGTATATGATAGCAAATCTTAATATTACAAATTCAACTATCATATCAACAAACGAGTATGCAATTAATACTTATAGTGATATACGTGATTGGGCTAAATATTTAAATATAAAAGGCTCAACAATAAAAGGTAAAGGATATGCTGTACTTGTAAGAGGAGCAAACTTAACTGCTGAAAATACAACATTTGAGTCTACTGGTGGAGATTATGCAATCCAAGTAGATAGTGGAAATGTAACATTAAATTCAGGCGCTAAGATAGAATCAGATGTTTCTCAGGGTATTTATTTATACTATAATGGACATGCTATAATGAATAATGGTTCATTAATAAAACTATCTAGAGAAAATGGAAATGGTATTTATTTAAGAGATGCTGCATATTCAAATGTTAGAATGAATACAGGTTCTAAAATAGA
>JAFXXB010000001.1 GCA_017542465.1 Bacilli bacterium
CCAGTTCTCATATTTGTTAATATAAATCCTAAATTAGATTCATCTGATGAAACTGATGTAATACCTGTATATAAATAGATATCGTCATTTAAAGCTAAATAATTATATCCTTCAGTAGTATTAACTACTCCCTTTTGTCCAAATACAGAGTTCCAGAATCCTCTTTGATATTCTCCCCAATTATTTACTTGTTCAATAATTAAGTCTGCATAATAAACATTATCTACCCAAGTAGGTACATCTTTAATATTATATTTATTCATTTCACCTGTAACAGGATCTACTATAATTGCACCAGTTACTTGAGTTCTACTTGAAACACCTACATATTTAATTGTTGGAATAATCCAATAAGGTTTCCCTTCATTATCTATTTCAAATCTATGATCACCAAATATATCAAATATATATTTAAATCTAACATGTCTCATTAAGTTATCATTAAACTTAGCAGATGGCATATATTTCATTCCTTTATCCATCTTAACAAGTTTAGATTCACCATTTACTGAATTAACTGTTATATATGCATTAATACCATTCTTACGGTTAATTAGCCATTTAATTAATCCATTATACTCTAATGGTGTAACTCTTACGATTTCATCATTATAATTGATTTGAGTGTATAAGTTAGATACATAGTATTGAGATACATAATCACTCATTTGTCCCATTGTTCTATCTCCAAGTTTTTGAGATGAATCCTTATCCAATAATGGGATCTTATTGAAATCAACTTCCTTGATTTCAGTTGTAAAATCAGCATTATCTACTTTAATTCTGTTAGCCCATGCATTAGCATTAAATAATGGACCAAGTATTATATTAGTTAGTATTATAACTAAGAATCCACCAGCAATAAGAACAATAGGAATAGCACCTGTTAAAGGCATCTTCTTAACTACCATATGTTTTCCAACAGTTGTAAATTCATAATCACTAACATTGATGAACATAAATATTACTAAACCTAAAGCTAAATATGCCCAGAATCCTAATGATGTGGGATTAATTGGAGGTAAAGCAACATAGTACACAACTGCCATGATTATAATTCCTATAATATAACCTATAATTTTAAACTTCTTCATATTTCTTCTCCTTATATTATTTATTATATCATTTATTATATTTAAATGATATTATATTTATTGGTGATATTTATGTTTAAATATACATTAGATAATAAAAGATATCATACATTAAATTACTTCTATAAAACTACATTTAATACTAAAGTATTTAAAGTAGCTTTAAACGGTGGATTCACATGTCCTAATAAAGATGGAACAAAAGGAACAGGTGGATGCATCTATTGTTCTCCATCAGGCTCAGGTGACTTTGCTGGTGATATTAAAGATGATTTAGTTAACCAATTTAATAAGATTAAGAATATAGAATTAATGAAATGGCCTAACGCTAAATATATAGCATACTTTCAAGCTAATTCTAATACATACGCGAGCGTTGATGAATTGAAAGAAAAATATGAGACTGTTCTAAATCTTCCAGATGTAATTGGTATATCTATTGCAACTAGACCTGATTGTTTTAATGAAGAAATATATGATTATCTAGAAGACCTAAATAAAAGAACATATCTTACAATTGAGTTAGGATTACAAACAATTAAAGAAAGTACATTAGAATTAATTAATCGAGGACATACTACAGAAGAGTTTGTTGACTGTTATAAAGAATTACAAAGAAGAGGTATAAAAGTCATAGTTCATATCATAAATGGTTTACCTGGTGAAACAAAAGAAGATATGTTGAAAACTATAGAGTTTTTAAATGACTTAAATATATATGGAATTAAAATTCATATGTTACATATAACTAAGAATACAAAACTAGCTGATATGTATGAAAAAGAACCATTCCATATATTAACCAAAGATGAATATATCGATATAGTAATAGACCAATTAGAAAGACTAAATCCCGAAACAATCATATGTAGAATTACAGGAGATCCTGTTAAGGAAGACTTAATAGAACCTAAATGGTTATTAAAGAAGTTTGTAGTATTAAATGATATAGATAAAGAAATGGTTAAAAGAGATTCATATCAAGGAAAATTATTGAAATAATATAATTATTAATATACAATGTAATTAGAGGAGTGCATCACCAACTGATGCCATCTCCTTTTAGGGATGTGCATCTAGTTTTTTCTAGATGCTTTTTTTATCAACCAAAACCCCCACGTCTTGTTAGTCTAATTAAAGATTATTAATAAAATAATTATAATGAACAAGATAAGCACAACAAAGTCATGTCTCTTAATCATATAATCACCTCCAGTTTACTGGAGATAACATCCAGGTGATATTTTCCACCCTCTACTATTCTTATTAACGAAAACTTTTCAAATCTCGACAAAAAAGTAGTAATTTATATTAAAAACTACTACTTTTTATTAAATATCAATAAATATTTATTATTATAAACAAAAAAACATGTAGAAATACATGTTTTTATAATTCATCAGGATTAAATCCTTCGACTAAGATCTCATTTGCAAATCTTATCTTAAAATCATCTAATGCCATCTTAATAGCATCACTATATAATGTATGAGTATTCTTCATAGCTAAATATACATGTTTATACGTAACTTCTGTAGCATTTTCAAGCATTGCATATGAGAATGCACTAGAAACAATAGTTAAACATATATCTGGATATCTATTTTGCGTTTCATATATTCTTTTATATTCTGTTGTATTATCAACAAGCCATCCAAATAATCTCTCTAGAGCAAATGGAGACATCTTAAATTTAACACCCATCTTAGCTTCAAACTTAGGATATGTACCCATTAAAACAGTAACAACATCCTTTCCTTGTAACTCAGCTATAGGAATCTTAATAAAACGTCTAACAAAGGCTCTATCACGTAATATGAATTGTTCATATTCCATATCTGTAGTTGCACCAATCATTAGGATTCTACCACGGTCTAGATATGGCTTTAACATGTTACCAAAGTCTAAATCTAAGTTTCCACCACTGTGGGCTATAAGTAAATGAACTTCATCTATAAATAAAATAGTCTTATCAATATTATCTATTTCATCTATTAATAATTGTAGTTTAGATACTTCAGTACCATTAACATTCATCTTACCTAATAAAGCAGGAACATTTATTTTAATTATTCTCCAACCTTTAATTGCATTAGGTACTGTACCTTGATGTATTCTATAAGCAAGTCCTTCAACTAAGGCAGTTTTACCAATACCAGGTTTACCAACAAGTAAAGCACTCTTGTCAGGTGTAACTAGAGCTAATACCATTTGATCTATTTCTGATTCTCTTGCTACAGCAGGATTAGTTATATATTCTTTATCAGTTAATACTTCTCCATATAAATCAATCATACTAGGCATTCCATCATTTTTTGATGGTTCAACTCTAGTTTGATTTGGTTCTAAAACATCAATTGGTTCTTCTAATACATCTATTTGTTCATCCATACCAATCACCTACCTAAAATTATACCAAATAATAGTGCTTTATAAAATAAAATGTTAATAAATTAGTATTTATTAACATTAAAATGGAATAATTTGATTTGTTTTGCCACCTGTAACATTGTAACAATCATGTGAATAGAAGGTTGCTTTGCTATCTATATCTTTAACCATAGACTTTAAAGTATAAAATCTATATGTAGGTATTACACATAAAATAACTGGTCTTTTAAATATACCAATACCATTTGTAGATTGTAATATAGTGAATCCTGTATCTAAAGACTTATTAATATATTCTGTTATTTGAGTAGTTTTATTACTCTTAATAAATACCATCTTTTTAGAAGATAAACCAATTAAAACAGCATCACATACTTTATTAACAACTACTAGGAATATTATTGAATAGATTGCAGTTATATATCCAAACACAACTGCACCTACAGCTATAACTGTACCATTTAAGAATATTGAAAACTTATAGAATGGTATTTTAAACTTATCTCTTAATATAGTAAGTATTGTATCCATTCCACCAGTATCAAATCCAGATCTATATATTAATCCATCTCCAATACCACAAAAGATAGCACAGAATA
>JAFXXB010000037.1 GCA_017542465.1 Bacilli bacterium
CTCAATTGGTAGAGCAACTGACTTGTAATCAGTAGGTTCCGGGTTCGATTCCTGGTGTCGGCACCATTTTTTATGGAGGGTTAGCGAAGTGGTCAAACGCGGCAGACTGTAAATCTGTTCTTTCGGGTTCCATGGTTCGAATCCATGACCCTCCACCACTTATATTGACCCGTAGCCAAGTGGTAAGGCATCAGACTTTGACTCTGACATTCCGATGGTTCGAATCCATCCGGGTCAACCATTCTTAATCCAATATATGTTCCGGTAGCTCAGCTGGTAGAGCAACTGACTTTTAATCAGTGGGTCGAGGATTCGAATTCCTCCCGGGGCACCATTTTGAAAATAACTAAGGATTTCCTTAGTTTTTTTTGTTATAATATATTTAAGGTGATAATATGGATGAAGATAAAGAATATCATGTTATTGTTGATGAAATATTAAATCATAAAGAGTTCTTAAAACTTAAGAATTATAAACATCATGGAATTGATAGATATGAACATGTAGTAAGAGTTTCTTATTGGTCTTATAAAGTAGCTAAGTGTTTGAGATTAGATTATAAAAGTGTTGCAAGAGCAGGATTATTACATGACTTCTTTTTTGTTAATAATCTAGCTATAACATTAGGTGAGAGAATTAAAGTATTATTTAATCATCCTAAACTTGCATTAGAGAATAGTAAAAAATATTTTACAATAAATAAAAAAGAAGAAAAAATTATTCTATCTCATATGTTTCCTGTTAACTTAACTATACCAACATCACTTGAAGGATGGTTGGTTGATATAATAGATGATATTGTTTCAATATATGATAGAATTATTTCACTCTTCAAAAAAAGATGATAATTAATAATTATCATCTTCATTTATTTTAATTTCATAATTAGGAAGTATCTTTATTCTTCTTAGTTTACCAAGTATATTAGTTGGGAATACTTTTAATAAACTAATTATTTCAGTATTATTTTCATTAAAGAAAGTTTTATCTGCTGTAAGAAGAGTATTAGATTCATTTAGTTTAATAATTGTTTCTTTAAAGTCTTTCTTCTTACTTATTTTAGGATAATCATTTTCAATTAAATAAATCATATCTACTAATTCATTTAATAGATTATCATAATCAATTGTAGATATTGTTTTCTTATTCTTTAAGTCATCTAAATCTTTATATATCTTTAATTCTTTCTTAGTTGATTTTTCAATAGTCTTTTGAACTTCTTTAACAATATCATATCTATTATCTAGTTCTTTTTCTATTTGTTCTTCTGCTTTATCTATTCTCATTTTATAATATGTTAGTTTTTCATTCTTGATAAATAAATAACTAATAAATATTGTTAATATTATAATAAGTGTTAATACTATTATCCATATCATATATCTCACCTATTATTAATTATAACATCTATTCTGGGTTTAATAAATAATCAATTATTTTGTTGTTTTTCTTTTTTTCTTATTCTATAATAAATACTCAAGAAAAAGAGGAATACGTATGAATAATATAGTTGAAATAAAAGACTATGGAGATGACATAATGAAGAAGCTTGGGCAACCAATTTTCCACGTTCAATATCCAAAGGATAAATTATCTTTATATAGTTTTAAAGGATTATTATATATGATTGCTCAAGTTGATAAGAAAAAGGAAGATGGAAGAGACAAATATATTATTACTTATGAAGAAGAAGGTAAGGTTAAAACATTATCATCAACTTATAAGAATAATTATTTCCAAGTAGAGACTTTTGATAGAAGCTATATATTACAACCTGATGTTGCAACTATGTATGATAAGGTTAGTGATTTAGGTTCTCAATTAATATATTTAGAACCAGATTTTGGAGATGGAGTTAAAGGAAGTATATATGCTTGTCTTCAATGGAATCCAAATAAACTAAAAAAGGTATTCCTAGAGTATGATGTAATTGACCATCCTAATCCTAGCTTGGTTGTTAATTATTTAGATACTAGAAGACCTAATTATTATGAGTTCACAGTGGGTGGAAGAATAATACAAGCTAAAAAAGGATATGTGTTAAATGATGAAAATGGTTATCATCGTTGCATTAGAAAAAATCATAGATTAAGCAAGGTTTATGTAGCCAGATCTTATTCAGAAGACGATATGAAATCTTTTATGCAAAAAGACGGATTTAATGAGAATGTACCTAGTGAGTTAATACAATTATATAAAGGTAATATAACTAGTTTTAATGACATACAAAATTTAACTGATGAATATATTAAGAGTATTAAATAATACTCTTTTTTATTTACTTCCCTATATTTGTGGTATAATTAACTCATAGGAGGTTATTAGAAATATGAAGAAGTTTTTTGAAAAACATGATTTATTCAAAATCTTAACTATTCTTTTAGTCATTGCTGCACTAGCAACTTGGGTATTTAGATACACAGTATTCCAAAATGGTGAATTAATGACTTTTGATGAAAAAGTTACAGGTATTGCATCAATCATGGATCAATCAACAATTGGATTATTTGATTTCAATACATATATTATGCTTGTATTATATTACTTCACAAATGTATTTGCATTTGTATTTGTAGTATTTGCATTCTATAAAGTATTAGGTAAATCAAGAATATATGATACTATTGTTGGAAAAATTTCAAATTTATTTAAAGGAAAGGAAATTTTATTTGCTGGAATCAGTTTAGTATTCTATGGAGTATTTACAAGTATTACTGCTGAACCAATTGTAGCATTAGCATTTATACCATTTAGTATATCTGTATTTGCTAAGTTAAAGACTGATAAGATTAGTTCTTTAGCATCAACATTTGGTGGTGTATTACTTGGAGTATTAGGTGCAACATATTCAACTAAGATTGTTGGTTCATTAATTAACTATGGTGGATTAAACATTCAATTAGGAAATGAAATGTTAGCTACTATTATCTTATCCATTGTAGCATTAATAGTTTTAATGGCTTTAATCTATAAGAGAATGACTACAGGTGAAGAACTTGAAGTTGTTGAAGATAAGTTTATTGATCTTACTCCATTAACTACTAAGAAGAAAGTAAAAATTAATAAAACATCATTAATATTTACTTCTATTGCTTTAGCAGTATTTGCTATTGTAGTTGTATTAGCATTTACTCCATGGACAGCATTTAATGTTGATACATTTACTAAGTTACATGAGTCTATTACAACTGCTACATTATCTTCAAAAGAAGGTTCAATTTTTAATGCAACTTATCCAATTATATTCTTAGGATCTACTACATTAACAGCATTTGGTGAATGGGATTTATTCACTGTAAGTGCATTCATGATCTTAATGATGGTTATAATTAAATTTGTTGCTAATATTAAATTAGATGAAGCAATTGAAGCATTAACTGATGGATTAAAGATGAGTGTTAAACCTGCTGGATTATTAATAATGATTTATGCAATATTAGTATTCTCAGTAAGTTATCCAGTATTACCTGGTATTATTGCACAAATTGATAAGACATTATCTGCTGACTTTATTAGACCAGTAAGTTACATGATTAATGGTGTATTAACTGGAACATTCACAGTAGACATGCAATATTACTCATCAATCCTTGGTGGATTATATTCAACATTTGCTAAACCTAATGCAGTAGCTCTTGCAATGCAATCTACTTATGCATTAACTGGATTTATTGCTCCAACAAGTGCAATTCTAGTTTTAGGATTATCAATGTTAGATATTAAGTATAGCGATTACTTCAAATTTATTTGGAAGTTCTTAGCTGCTTTATTTGTAGTAATATTAATAGTTCTATATATATTAATATTGAATTAGTTAAAAAAGGTGTAGAGATACATCTTTTTTTATTGTATAATAATTAACCAAGGGATGGTTGTATGGAAAGACTTAGTATTAATAGTATGAATATTGATATTGAATTAAATGGTAAAATTACACATGTTATTGGTCCAGCAAATTCAGGTAAAACATATTTATTAAAAAAATTAATAAATATAATACCTAATAAAGATGTTGAGATTGATGGAAACAATATTAAATCTTATGATATTGATTTCTTAAAAAATAATATAGTAGTTTGTTTAAATGATGAAACTTTTTATACACCATTCGTATATGATGAATTAACATACCATTTAATAAGTTTAGATATGACTTCAAAAGAAGTTGTAACAAGGGTTAAAAGAATATTAGATTTCTTCTCACTTGAAGATTATCAAAATGAAAGAATAGATAGCCTACCTTTAAATATTAGAATGTTAGTTAAGATATTATCTTATCTTATAATTGAACCTGAGTTATTAGGTATAGATAATCTACTTATTTATTTAGATGATGTAGATAAGAATAATGTTTATAAGTTTATTAAGAAAAAGAAAATATCTTTAATTAATGTTATCTCTGATTTAGATGATATAGTATATGGTGATAAAATCCTAGTGATGAATCACTTAAAAGGTATATTATATGGTGATAATAAGATTATCATGGAGGATAACTCAATACTTCCTTATATGGGTATTAGATTACCTTTCGTGGTAGATTTATCTCAAAACTTAATACTATATAATGTAGTTAATAAAGTATATATGGATAAAGATAAGTTGGTGAAAGCTATATGGAAGTAGTATATTCAGACGATGGTAAGTTTAAATCAGTAGATAAAGAAGTAGTAGGTATATATGGTGATATTTTATATGTTGATAAATCAATTGATACATATGGAATATCATATAAAGATGATTGGACAGTTAGAAGATTATTAAATGGATTACATTTAAAGTTAAATAATAGAATTGAAGATATATTCAATTATATAGGTTTAGATAAAGAGTGTTTAAATACTAAGATATGTGAGTTATCACATACAACATTTAAATATGTTATGTTAGCGTATCTAATAATTAATAATAAGAGATTTATTATATTTGATCATTTTGATGCTGGATTATCATATAAAGAACAAAAGAAGTTTATTGGTATTATAAATAAACTAAGAGATGATGGTTTCTATGTATTAGTAATATCTAATAACTTTGTATTCTTATCAAAAGCTGCTAAGAGAATAATAGTAGTATATGATGAAGATGAAGTATTTGATGGTACAGTTGATGAATTATTAGATGAAAGAAAGTTAATAAATAATACAAGTATAATAGATTTTATAGAGGAAGCTAATAAACATAAAGCTAAACTAACATATACATTTGACAGAAATGAATTATTAAAAGATATTTATAGGAGTGTTTCATAATGAGATATTTAGCAAGTATATCATACGATGGATCTAACTTCTATGGTTTCGAAAGACAACCTAGGAAAAGAACAATACAAGGGGAACTAGAGAAGGTATTAACAAGAATTGATAAACATAAAGTAGAAATTAAAGGAGCAGGTAGAACAGATAGATATGTACATGCATATGATCAACATATCCATTTTGATCTTAAACAAAACATACCTGTTAAAAACATTAAACTAGCAATGAATGCATATTTACCAAGTGATATAAGATGTAATTCAGTTATATCTGTATCTGATGATTTTCATGCAAGACATGATTGTATTCAAAAGGAATATAGATATTATATTAATGTAGGTAAATATGATGTTATGAAGGACAAATACTTATATAACTATAATAGTGAACTTAACATCAAAAAGATGAAGGAAGCTACTAAGTATTTATTAGGTAAACATTCATATAAAGCATTCTGTTCTGGTGAAAGAGAAAACTATAATTCTACTATTGATAAGATAACTATATCTAAGAAAGGTAATATATTAGAGTTTATCTTTGTAGGTAAGTCTTTCTATAGATATATGGTAAGAAATATGATGGGATTATTACTTCTTGTAGGACAAGAAAGAGTAGAACCAATTATGGTAAAAGAGATATTAGATAAAGGGGATGAAAACCATAAATATAAGACTGCACCTGCCTGTGGATTATATTTATATAAGGTTAAATATGATTTATCTAAATAATTATACAGAAATATATAGAAAATACGCTAATTTGTTTGACTTTTAGCGTATCTTTTAATATAATGTTAAATGGTACATTTTAAATCAGAAGTTTATTGGACCTGGGAAATCCAATAGGTGGAAGATCTGAAAGGAAAAAGAATAATATGAAAAACACATTCATGGAAAAAAAGGAAACTGTTAAACGTAATTGGTATGTAATCGATGCTGAAGACGTAATCCTTGGTAAATTAGCTGTAACTGCTGCTAACTTATTAAGAGGAAAAGGAAAGGTTACATATACACCTCATGTTGACTGTGGTGACTATGTAATTATCGTTAATGCAAACAAAGTTAACTTAACTGGAAAGAAATTATCTGATAAGATGTATTACAATCACTCAGGTTATCCAGGAGGATTAAGAGAAAGAACTGCTGGAGAAATGATTGAAAAGTATCCAGAAGAAATGATTGAAAGAGCTGTTAAGGGTATGTTACCTAAAGGTAGATTAGGAAGAGCACAAATTAAGAAGTTATTTGTATATGCTGGTCCTGACTATGAACAACAAGCTCAAAAACCAGAGAAAGTTGAAGTTAAGTAGGAGGGTAAAGTATGGATAAGAAGACTATTAGAACTACAGGTAGAAGAAAATCTTCTGTAGCACAAATTAAAATGACTCCAGGAACTGGTAAAATTACAGTTAATGGAAAAGATGTTAATGAATACTTACCATTCGAAGTATTAGTTATGGACTTAAAACAACCATTAGTATTAACTAAAACTGAAAATCAATATGATATAGATGTAGTTGTACGTGGTGGTGGTTATTCTGGACAAACTGGAGCTATCAGATTAGGTATTGCTAAAGCTTTATTAATAGCTGATGAAAATACTGATCCAACTTCAGAAAATTCATTCAGAAGAATCTTAAAAGTTGAAGGTATGATTACAAGAGATCCAAGAATTAAGGAAAGAAAGAAATACGGTCTTAGAAAAGCACGTAGAGCTCCTCAATTCTCAAAACGTTAATTTATATTACAGTTTACAAAAGCTCACTTATGTGGGCTTTTTTATTTGTTTATAAATGAATTATGATATAATTTACTTAGGAGGCAACAATATGAGTGAACATAATAAAAATACAATTAATATGTATAATGCAGGTGGTGCATTAGAATACATAGAACATAAGGAAATTGATCCTGAAACTGATAAATGGGAAAGACTATTTAATTATGTGACAGAACAAATTAATGAAGATAAAACTAAAAAGATAGTTGAACTAGGAAGTGGATGTGGACAATTATCATTAATGCTACAAGAAGCTGGTTATGATATTACAGCTACTGATATAGTTGATTATTTCTTAGAAGAACAAAATAAAATAGGTATTAAAAATGTTAGAAAATATAATTTCTTAAGTGATAACTATGATGATATATTTGATACTAAAGCTGATTTAGTTATATCTTGGAGAAATCCACATTTAGATATGGATGATATGAAGAAGTTATTTGAAGTTGTTTATAATGCACTTAATGAAAATGGTTTATTTATAATTAACTTCCAAAATGCTGATGTTCATCCAGAAGCAGAATTATTACCAAATGGTACAAAGTATAATTATAAAATATTAGCTGATAAACAAACAAAAGAAAAAAGATTCTATGCTTATTATTCTAAAG
>JAFXXB010000038.1 GCA_017542465.1 Bacilli bacterium
CCATATACTGTATAAATATATATATAATTAAATAATTTTATTTAAAAAAATAATAAATAATTATATATCATTAAACTTAATCCTAATTAAATGATTTAAATATTATTTATAATATTTAAAGTTTTTATTCATTTATCTAATATATGATAAATACGAAAAAATATTTTTTAAAACAATTAAAAAACAAATGAAAACTATAAAAAGATTTAGTTTTCTGGCATTATTATTATGGATGGTTGTCATCCAATCAACTATGACTCAAGACACCTGCCCATCAGGTATGAGAAAAACATATTTAGATGAAACATCAGCAAGTGAAGAAGGTGCCGCTAGAAATTATGTCCCAGCATTACTTTTCCATGAAGGTAATGGGGCTCTATGGTACAGAAGAAAAGTTTTAATAGAGCCTAGATTTGAAGTTCATTTAAAAGCTGAGATCAATGGAATTGATTATATAGAAACTAATACTGAAGGAACTTTACAAGGTTTTACTATTGTTATTTCTAAAAACAAAAATAAATTAAGTACTGGAACAAGTGATTATATAGGATATTATGGATTCACAAAAAGCTTTATTCTTGAATTTGATTTTGATAAAACTCTTAATGATCCTGATGATAGTAGCTATTCTTTCAGGTATTGTGATTCTCAATGCTCAAATGATGATAGTGCAGCCTATATTTCTGGAAAATTAATTAATCAAAGATTTAATCCTTCAAAAGACATGACTTGGGATTTCAGGCTTATATATACTGACAAAAAATTAATGGTATATTCTGGACCAAATGAATTACTTTTTTCTCATAATGTAGATCTATATAGTGTTTTAGGTTCAAATACTGCTTATGTAGGATTCACTGGTAACATGAATGGTAATAGAAGAGAATTAAATGTCCTTGGAACATTTATTTGTGAAGATAATTTTGATATTTCTAAAATGAGCGGTAAATTCTATGTGGATGAACAAGAATTAGATACTTATACATATAAAGCTGGTGAAACTGTTCAATATCTTTTCTCATTTATCAATAATAAAGGCCAAGTAATACCACATTGTTTCAGACAAGGTATCTGGACTTATTCATTCTCTTTATCTTTAGATTGTGCTGCTTCTAACTTACAAATCAGAATGAAAGATGAATATAGCCTTTTCTTATCGATGAATGCTTGCAATGTTCTTGGTGAACACACTATTGGTATATCTGAAGCTTCTCATGGTGTAGGACCAGAAAATAAATATACCATTGTCGGAGGTACTATAAACAATATAAATTTAATCGGTCATGATGGAACTGTAACAAATATAGATAATTTTTCAACTTCTTCAAATGGTGTAAGAACATTAACTTATGGAACAGTAGATGGAGATTTCCCTTTAAAAGGATCTTCAATTGAAATAGTACTTGATTTTGAATTAAAAGATAGCTTTGGAAATGATGCAGATGCCGGTACAACATCATCTGATATATTAAAAAATACTGGATTAACATTAACTAAAGCAAATTCTGCCACTCTTACTATGAGACAAAAAGATTCTCATTATCAATTAGTTATTACTGTAGTAAAAACTGGTAGCTATGAAATTACTAAAAACGCCTATATGTCAGAATCTATTAATTTCAATGTCATAATAGGGGGAGTAAGTGCTGCTGATTCTTATTGTACTATAGATGGATATACTGAAGCGCCAACTTTAAAAGAAGGAGATACTGCATATTATAATTGTTACTTTAAAGATGGAAAAGGAAATATAATGGATATTAAGACATTTATTAGTACAGGTGAATATGACTTTTCTTGCCAAACAAAAAGAACTACTCCTTCATCTAAAACATATACAAATAGTTATAATGATAAAGGAAATTATTATCAATGCCCATTCCAAATTACAGAACCAGGCATATACCAATTTTATGGGTATTTAACTACTAAAGACAGTAAAAAATCAAAAACAACTATTAGCCCAAAAGTAAATATAATATATGTATCAAGTTCTTCTTTTTCATTAGGTAATGCAAAAATATTCAATTATTATACTAAAAAATGGGTAGATATAGATAATGCTGTAATTGAATATAGAAATGATAAAGGAGGTAAATTAACATCATTAGATTTCGCTGATTCAACAGGTACACTTATATCTAAATATAAGACTTATCCTTCAAGTTTCGATGTTTCAGAAGTTAAAGTTGAATTTTATAGTGATCACGATTATTCTTTTAATTATCCAAAATTTGTTGCAGAAATATATCATGATAATAATTCCCCTGAATATATAGGTATATATAATGTAGATAAAAAAGCTTCTGATAATATTATTCCAAGATCTTCTTATGATTATACTTTAAAGATAACTTATAAAAGTGAAGTTAAATATGTCACTTTTAGATTTAATTCAAATACATTAAAAATTGGTTCTTATACCACTTGTTTCCATGAATATAGTTTCCAAAAAACAAAGGAATCATTTAGTGTGAATTATAATGACATTGAATTTTCAATGGGAGTAGAAAAAAAGCTTAACACACTTGTATTAAAAACAAATGATAATAATTTATATAATCATGATATAGGTAAAAAAAATATTAAAGTTGAATTAACAAATAGTGGAACATTAAGTTATAGAGTTGTACCACTTTCAATTGCGGGTACTTATGAAATTTATGCTACTATAAGTAGCCAATATTGGGGTAACATCAAATTAACAGTAGAAGGAAATGAATTAGCAAATTATTATGTCTATTCTTCAGAATCTCAAGCTTGTTATTTACAATATCAAAAGCCTGAATTATTTGAATTTACTAGTTTACCAGAACCTAGAGAACATTATTATGATTATATAGGAGATTATGTAGATGGTAATTTAGAATTTTTCTTCTTTGTTTTAGATAAAAACTATAAAAATTTAACTAAAGATAATATCTTTGATAATAATGTTGATATTTATTGCTTACAATATGGTGCTGATACAAGAAAATATACAATATCATATAATAAAACTGCTAAAGCCTATCAATTTAGAGATAAACTTGATTTCGCAAACCAACAATATACTTGGGTATTTCACATGAGAGATGGTACTTGTAATCACAAATATTATGTAAAATATGATCAATCAAGAATAAAAAAAACAGTTTCTTTAGAATATTCTTATTATAATTTATTAAAAAATGATATAAATATAAATGAATATGGTTTTGTTGATGTATATTTAAAAGATGGAAATAATGCATTTATGGGAATAACTGAAGGTAAATTAAATGAAATAAAAGGAAATGTTCAAGTTACAGCAATAGATCAATCTACTAAAAAATCTTTTAATCTTGAATTTGCTCAAATTACAAGTAATTATGCTATTAGATTCCAACATGCTTTTGATACAGCAAGTACTTATGAAATTATAGCCTATTATAATACTCATGATATCCCATGTAGTGGTTCAAAAATTTTAAAAGTTACAGCTCCTGAATTTAGTTTGAAATCAAGTAAATTACAAATGGTATTAGATTCTACAATTGATATGTATCCAAATACAAAATATACAATTCAAAATAGTTTACAAATTCCTTTCTATAATTTAATTTTATATACTTCTGGTGGACTCAAAACTATATATACTTCAGCAAATCAATTTTCATGTACAATGACTGGACAAGGAATAAATATGAATTTAAAAGTTAATAAAAAAGGTGATTATATTCAATTTACTTATCAAAATGAAGATAAAGACCAATTTTCAAGTTTAAAAGGTGGAGATTATATTTTAACAGTTACAGCTGATGGAGAAAGCCAAGATTATCAATTATATTTAGTAGGAGATGGTGATAACGATTATTCTAATGAAAAAGATTATGATTTATCTCAAACCTTTGTAGATCCAACACATATTGATGGTCAAGTCGGAAAAACATATGAAATTAAATTAGAATTTAGAGCAAAAGATGGACTAAGATGGAATTATAGGGGTTCTTTGGATAAATTCAAATTTACTAATTCTTATGGATTAAGTAGTGATAAATTTATTACTAAAGTTGTGGAAGGATATAAAAAAGGTCAATATATAATATCTGTTACTCAAAATGTAGTTACTGATAAAGGAGATAATATATTAACTATATTATATGACAGCAAACAAATACCTCAAACTGTTTCACTTACAATTAAAGGAGGAGATTTTGCCAAATTAGTGTTAGTAGATGGACCTACTGATGGAAATGTTATAAACCATCCTATTTTAACTTTCAAGCCAGTAGATTCATTTGGTAATTTATATACCTTTGATAGTTCAGTAACTAAAGAATATCTTAATAAATTAACTCATGGAAAATCTTTAGAAGGTGTATCTTTAACAACTAATAATTATCTTGAAAATGGTTTATTAAAAGTTCAATACAAAACTACTATTAGTACTAATGTCCAAGTAACTTCAGATTATTTAGATGAGCCAATTAACTATAGAATTAAAAGTGGTCCTATATCTCCTGAAACATCATATGCTGAAATGCAAACATCCCCAGATCAAGCTGCTGGAAGTAATTATACAATTGTTATATATCCAAAAGATATATATCTAAATGATATTGATGATTTAGGTGATAAACAAAAAGATGAATTCCTTACTTATTATAAAATTGTTGAAACTGATGAAAAATTCACTGTAAAAGACTGTAAACTAAGTGAAGGGCATTCAAGTGCTATTGATATTATTATTAGAAAATTAATAGATGATACTACTAATGTTTATGATACAATTGAATGTGTTACACCAATTTCATATATTGGTAATATAGCTTTCCATGTACATTATTTAGAAGATGAAATAGAATGTAAAAATTGTGTATTTTCTGTCTTTGCTAGTCAATTTGATTTCCAAAATACAAAAACATATTATAAAAATAAAGAATATTATTTAGATACAAAAAAGCAAAATGAAGTAGAAGCCAAAAAAGAACCAATATTTGATATAACATTCTTTGACCAATTCAAAAATAGTATTACAGATCCTGAATTCTTAGAAGAATTAGATATTGAAGTAATCTTTGAAGGAGCTGATGTTAAATTATGTGTAACTAATTCAATAGGTAAAAAAGTTGCTACATTATGTCCATCATCTAATGGAGATGATAACATCAACAAATGGCAATATATTACAAATGGAGACAATTATAAATTAATAGTACAAGAAAAAGGTGTTCCGGATAATAAACTTGAATATAATATTACTATAATAGGAGGTTCAGATGGTTCATCAGATGATCCAGATTTCTCAAAAACAAAGTTTGAACCAACAACAATAAAAATACAAGCCGGAGATGAAGGAAAAACTATTATGGAAATTAGAACAGCAAAAGAAGTCCGTAAAAATTATTGGTATCCAGATTTTAATGACAAAATAAAAGTAGAATTCAATGAAGATAAAGATACTTGTTCATATTCTGTTGATAAAGCTGATTTACCAGGACAATATGCTATTAAAGTAACATGTACTAAAGTAAATGAAAATAATTATTTCACTGTTACGGTTGATGGAAATAAAATAGATCAAAAAATAAATTTAATAGTTACTAGTGGTCCAGCTTATTATTTAGAAGTAGAAGATAAAGACAAATTTACTGTTTCTGGAGATAAATATACTTGGAAAAATTATATATCAAATGATGATGAAATTAATTTCAACTTTAAATTACAAGATAAATATAAAAATTATATATTAACTTCAGTTAAAGGTACAAATCAAATTACAATTAGTTCTGATTCATTTGGTACTAATGAAAATTATTACAATTATGATTTCAATGACCAAAAAAAAGATTATTTATTCACTGATAAAATATATATGGCAATTAATAAACATACTTGGAATATAGTATGTAATGAAAGTGGTAAAAAATATTCATTTACCTATACTAGAATTCCTGGAAAAGTAGATGTAGACAAATCATATTGGGCAATTGATAAAACAGAATATATAATTAATGAATCATCAACTGTCTTAGTTACCTTAGTAGATAAATATGGAGTTAATTTAGGTAGTGTAAGTGGGCAATTAGAAAAAGAAAAAGATAATCTTAAAGTAGTTACTCATAAAGATAAAGATATTGAATATAATTATAATTCTGTTACAAAAGATAATAATATAAAATATTTATATACTTATAAAGCCATAGGAACATATGAAGTATCTGTCACTTATGATGGAAAACAAATTGGTGAAAAGAAAACTGTTACTGTTTCTTACCAAAAAATTGACTTAAAATCAAGTAAATTATATTATGATATAGGAGATGGAGTAGAAAATTATATGACTACTACTGAACAAACAAATATAAATAATTTAGAAGTTTGTCCTTTCTATAAATTATATTTATATACAGCTAATGGAGAAAAAATTACTTTATATGATAAAAAAATTAGTTCTTCATGTGTTATGACTTTCAATGATGTTAATACATGGGATTTAGAGGTATCTAATATGGATGATTTTATTTATATTTCTCATAAAGATTGCATTGAATTTAGAAAATTACCAGGAGGCTTATATCATTTAGGACTTACTGTTGATGGACAATATGCTGATTATCCACTTTATTTATTAGGAGAAAAAGATGTATCTCCATATCAAAAATATGATTTAAGTAAAACATATATTAGACCTACATATATAGATGGTGTAGCTGGAGAAAGATATCAAATTGATATTGAATTTAGATGTAAAGATGGTTTAAGATGGAACTATGAAGTTAATCTTAATTCATTTGATATTAGTAATTCTTACAAATTAGATTCTAATTTAATTATTCTTGAAAAAACAAAAGGAGAAAAAGATGGACAAATTAAATTATTTGTAACACAATATGTAGCAACAACTGGAGGTAAAGATAATATCCTTTCATTCACTTATGAAAAAAATTCTATTCCTCAAACAGTTACTCTACATATTAAATGTGCTCCTGATCTATTTGAATTAGTTTATGATTCTGGTGCAGTAGATGGTACTGTTATAAATCCTTCAATTGTTAAATTCATACCAAAAGATAAATATGGTAATTTATATACTGATATAACTAATACAACATTATTCCCAAAATCAAAATTAGAACAATTAACAAATGGTGCATCAGATAGAGGATATGATTTAACTACTAATAACTATGCTACTGATGATTACTTCTTAAATGTCCAATATGGAAGTAAAAAAGTTACAAAAGTAATATTAACATCTAAATACAATCCTAATACTTATGAATATTATTTATGGAGTGGACCAATTGACCCAGCTCAATCTTATGCTGAAGTAGAAAAAACTGATGATGTTAAAGCTGGAGATACAACTAAATTAATTATTCATCCAAAAGATGCTTATGGAAATGATGTAACTAATGCAACTAAAGATGATTTAAATAAATTTGATGTTGATTATACAATAGATAATGATTATAAAGAAGATATTTCTGATAAATGTGATGCTTCTAAAGCTTCAACAAATATTGATTGTCAAACTATTATTACTAAAGCTGGTGATGCACAATTTTTAGTTGATTATGATGACCAAAGTGTAAAATGTATTAATTGTGAATTTACTATAGGTCCAGGTAAATTAGATTTTAGTAAAACTAAAGTTATTAACAAAAATGAAAATAAAGAAATGTCTCAAACTGAACTTAATACTTTACCTGTAACTATTCCACCTAACTTCCAACTTAATTTCTATGATAAGTATAAAAATCCTATAACAGATAAAAAAGAAGTAGAACAATTAAACGTAGGTACTGAAATAGTTGTAACTGATGTTAAATTATGTGTATCAAATGATGAACTTCATAAATTATCTAAATTATGTAAATCTCAAGATAATGATGAAAATGAAGAAAAATGGCAATATGTGCCTAATGGAGAAAATTATAAATTAATTGTAACTGATAAAGATACAAAAGAACAATTAACTTATCCAGTAAAATTAACAGGAGGATACTCAGATGGTGATCCAGATCAAATAGCTCCAGAAAAAACAAGTTTAGAACCATCAGAAATAACCTTAGTTGCAGGAGAAGAAGGAACTGTTTCCTTAGAATTAAGAACCGAAAATGATAAACGAAAATCATATTGGTTTGCTGAGCCAGAAAAACATATTTCAGTTAAATTCCCTGAAGAAGTTAAAAATTGTACTTATTCTTTAGCTAGAGATGAAAAACCAGGACAATATAATATTAAATTCAAATGTTATAAAAAAACTGATCCATTTAAAGCTACTGTTACAGTTGAAGGTGTTGAGGTACCTAAACCAATAACAATTAAAGTCATTCCAGCAGAGCCATATAAATCCAGATTATTCAGAATGACTGGAGAAGAAATTTTAGAATCATATTTAGGTAGTGTATCAGTAGAAGATTCATTCCAGATGATAAATAAACTCTATGATAAATATGACAACTTAATAACAAATATTGATTTCAATTTAGCCATTCTCCAAATTAAAATGGCACCAGTTAATACTTCAAAGTCTCATACCTGGAGCGCTGATTTAGCTGCTCAAGCCAACGGTGAAATTATTATTACATTAAAATCAACTTATGCTATTGAACATATTGTAGTTGGTAAATATTTCCCATTAGATCAATATTCTATAATATTTACCCCTGGAGCTCCTAATGCTGATAACAGTTTATTAGAAGTAAGTGATACTGATGTATGGGTAGGACAAGAAGTTAAAATTTATATTACTCCATATGATAAATATAATAACTATATAGATGCAAGTGCTTATAAAGATGTATCTCCTTATCAAGTTAAATATAGTAATGAAAAAGAAACAAATAAAGTAATTACTGTTAAACAATCTGTAGAAGTTAAAGATGGTAAAAATGTACTTACTTATCCTGCTTCTTTCTATGTTAAAGGTATAACTACTATTAATGGATATATTGATGCTAATCCTATTCATTGTGTTGTTTGCAAAATTAATATTAAAGCTAAAGATATAGATTTCTTAAATTCTAATGTTCTTAGATTAGAACCAACTAAAAATGAATTTGAGGTATTGAAAAATGGTACTGTAGAAAAGAATACTAAAGATGAACCTTTATATAGATTATATCCTAGAGATGAATTTGGAAATTCTATAGATATTCTTCCAGAAGATGAAATTAAAAAATATTCATCATATTTATCTGCTCAATTTGAAGATACTGTTTATAATCTTAAATTAAATAATAAAGAAACAACCAATCAAGAATATGCCGAATTCGCAATTGATGATGATAACAATAAACATAAATATACTGATTTAGTTGGAGGATTTTATGATTTAATATTTACAGATGGTACTAAAAAATTAGCATATAATATTACTTTATATGGAGATGGTAAAGGAGGATCTAATGAACCTGTTGATATCCAATCTACTCATATTGTTGAACAAAATTTGAAATATGTTGCAGGAAATACTGGATATATGATAATAGAATTAAGAACTAAAAATAATATTAGAAAGAATCAATGGGAAGGATATGAATTTAAAGTTGAATCATGTGATCCAAATGATAAAACATTTGACTATGTCCAAGAAAAAGCAGGTACTAAAGGTGTATTCTATATAACAGTTACTAGTCAAAAAGCTAATACTTATCCAACATTAAAAGAATGTCCATTAAAAATCTATTTAAATGATGAATTAATTAATGATTTAAAACCTGAAATGGAAGTTTCACCTGATGCTGTTGTTAGGACAAAAATACTTGAAGATTATTATAAAGATGGTAAATCAAGTGATGTATTAAAAGATGGTACAGTAGATAATCCATATGTATTTGAAGTGGCTTCATACGATAAATATGGTAATTTAGCTGAAACTTTACAAGAAGTAGTAGGAATTAAAGTATCTAAAAAAGGAGGAGATGAAGTTGAAGATACTACCTCAGAAACAGATAAATCAACTGGATATAGAAAATATACCTCTCAAATAACTGTTTCTGGTACATATGTTGTAAGCACTGATAAATCTGGTCCACAAGGATTATATTTACCTAATGAATCAATATTCATTGTTCATCCAGGTGTTATCGATTTATCTAAATTAGTCGTAAAAGAAAGAGCCACTCCAATTAAAGCAGGAAGTAAGCCAGCTATAACAATTGAAGCATTTGATAAATATGGTAATGCTCTATATGTTGATAATTATGTAAATAAATTCACTGCAACATTCATTGATGCAAATAATGAAGAACATGACTCAACAGGTGCTTTTGATTCTTTAATTGAAAAAGTTGTCTATACTTCTACTACACCTGTTACTATTGTTGGTAATGTTAAAGTAACTTTAGTATATGACAAAACACAAAAAGTTGATACATCTAATGTTATCATTGTTGTAGAACCTGGTGACCCAGACCCAACAAAATCAATATTAACTCGTGAAGTAACCAAAGGCTCATTTACTCAATATAAAAATGGAGATAGTTTCTCTGTTGATGTTAATGAACCATTAATCTTAAATGTTACTTTATATGATAAATACAATAACTTTATTTCAAATATACCTAATAAAGCAAATGTAGATGATCCTTTATTATCTGGTAATAAAATGACTCCGATAAGTTTCAATGTTAGTAAATATACTTCATATTTCGGATTAGATTTTAATGAAAATGAAAAAGCAATTCATATTTATCAACATTTAGTAAAAGGTACTTATGATTTAACCTATGATGTAAAATATGATTCAGATAAAGCTTCATTTAAATATTATGTAGTAGTTACAAATGGAGATGATAAACATGGTAATGGACCATATGTTATTGAAAAATGCGTTTTAACTCCTAAAAAAACATCTTTCGTTGCAGGAAATTATGAAGAATTTACTTTAGAATTAAGAACTGAAGAAGGTTTATTATATAATGATGATATAGATATTGATGAAGATATTGAAATCGGAATAAATAAATTAGATCCATCATTTAGCAAAGAAGTTGTTAAAGCTGGTTCTGACTATGGAATATATACTATTACTATTTATTCTGAGAAAAAAGGAGATTATTCTATGGATGTATTTTTAACTGATCCTAAATCAACTGAAGGAGAAAAAGGAAATGTAGGTCCAGCTGAATATACTGTTTATCCAGATAAAGTACCATGCAAAAATTATACTAAGATAATAAGACAACCTGAATCAATAATACCAGCTGATGAAAACTTCGAAATTCATTTTACTTTAGCAGATAAATTTAATAATTCATTCAAAGGAAGAAATGATATAATAGATAATTCTTATTTAACTTTATTAAATAATGAATATCCTATATCAGTAATTTCTATGTCATTAGATGCATTAGATGATGATAAAGAAGCTTATAAATTAGTAATATATCCAAAATATCCTCCAAATAAAATGGTAATGAACGTTAAATATAATGATGGAGAAAATTCTGTATATTGCTTCATGGATGATATTATAGTGAATATTCAATCAACTATTGATTATTACCAAACTCAAATTGTATCTAAAAATAAAGAAAGAATATATGTCGGAGAATTATTAGATATGTGGTTATATACATTTGATAAGAAAGGAGAATGCTTCGATGATGGTAAAGATTATAGTCCTTATTTCGAAATTAAAGTTACTGGCCCAGCCGATTCACCTAATTTATTTACTAAAGTATACCAAGTTGAAAAAACGAAAAAAGAAGCCAATGGTGAATGTAATAATGAATACAAGATAATTACTACTGATGCTGATATATATAAATATGCCGGAGATTATCTTATTCAAGTATATGGGAATAATCTTTTAATTGGTCAAAATAACCAAGTATGTATTCCATTAGGATATTCATTATTCAATTTAGAATATGACTTTGACCCTGAACATATTTCAGTAACTGATATGGTAAAATTCAAAATTACAGGAACTGATAAATATGGAAATAAATTAACAGACCCATTACTTAATGATCTTACCATAGAATTAACCGATGATACTAATTCATATAACGAAACTGACTTAGAAGCTGATAAATATGAAATTAAATCAGGAGAATTAAATTATGAATTAGAAATTCATAAAGCTGGAACATACCAAATGCATATGTATTACAATGGTACTGAAATAACAGTAGTCAATGGTGATGAACCTTTACCCAAATTAACTGTAGAACCAGGACCGTGTCGGGCAGAAGATAATTCTCATGTATATATACCTAATAGCAAAAAATATGTATCTGTTAGACCATTTAGTTTTTCTTTTGAATGTTATGATGAATATGATAACAAAATTACTACTGGTGGTGAAGAATTTGTCGTTACAGGAAAAATGGAATATAATGATGTAGAATTAACTTCTCTTGAAATAGAAGATAATAATGATGGCTCATATACTGTATCATTTGTTCCTGATTATCCATCAATTTATTATATCTCATTATCAAATGATGGTCTAAAATATGGTAATGATATTCAATTAGAATTTGTTAAAAGAACATGTTCAGGTTCTACTCCTATATTATGTGCTAATAATGAATGTGCTACAGATTATCTTTCATGTATTCAACCACCTAATGGATGTAATATATCTGCTCCATTCCTTTGTAAAGTTGATGGTGTTGAAACCTGTGTTAAATCTCAAACTGATTGTGATTGTCCAACTGGATATATTAAATGTGACTATATGAAATATTGTGTTCCAGAAGATAGAGAAGATATGTGTCCTATATTTTTGGAATTCAAATGTCCAAAAAGAGGAGCTGAAAGACAAGCTGATGGTATTTGTAGATCTGAAGGCGGTAGACCTCCAAGTCAATTGGTATGCCCTTATGGTAAAGTACTTTGTGCTGATTTAACTTGTAAAGATAATTATGATGAATGCCCTAGATCTGATATATTAACTAAGAAGGTAAGATGTGTTGATCAAACTCAAACCGATTCAAATAGTCTATGCCCATCTACTATTACTTGTACTAATCCTGATTATGTTGTTTGTCCTGATACTAAATGTGTTGAAAATGAAATCATGTGTGGACCTATGCTTGAATGCCCAATTGATTATCCTTATCTTTGTTCTACGAATATTTGTGTTGCAGAATCTAAATTTTGTGGTAAACGTATCTCTTGTTCTGAACCTTATTCATTATGTGAAGATCACATTTGCAGAGAAAACTGTGATGCTTAAAAATTTTAATGATTATTTTTGCTCCTTATTAAGTTATTAAATTTATTAATTATTTTAATTTATTATTATTGTTATTCCATTATTATATAATATAAACGGTTAGTTAAAATGTATATTAATTATTATTAAAATTCTTTTATTTTTTTACAATTCAAAATTATTAAATAAATATTTAATAATTTTTTTTATTAAATATATTATAATTTATTTTTAAAAAAAATTTATACATTGGGGATTGGGTTTTGGGTATGGGGGATTGGGGATTGGGGATTGGG
>JAFXXB010000039.1 GCA_017542465.1 Bacilli bacterium
ATTTTTATTTTTATAATAAAATATATTAAAATTATTATTAAATAAAATAAATTTTATTAATATTTATTAATTATCTTTATTATAATATATAATTAAAAATATTATTAATCATTAAAAATAAAATAACAAACATTTCAATAGAATTTATTATACATTAATAATCATATTATATTATATAAAATTATTAATAGTTAATACTTCATATAACTATAAATAAATGAATGAACAAATAATCCATTTAATAATAATAAATAAAATATATTCAATTTTATAAATTATAAAAATATATTATTATTAATATTTATTATAAAATATATTTAAAATATATAATAATTAAAAAAATATAAATCTGGTATCATTAATATAATTAATTAAAGTAATAAAATGTTAGCATTAAATATGTTGTTAATTTTCGAATTAATCATATTTTTTTTAATGATTATCGACGTTCTTTCAACAGCACCTTCGACCCTTACAAAGTCATCAACATTATCTTACACATTGCACGTAACATGTGATGATAATTTAAAGACTATAGAAGTAAGAGACTATGATACGAATTTCCTAAGAAAAACCGTAACCTTACCTTCATGTACAAATTCAATTTCATATAATTTGACAGCAATTCCTGGTTCAAAAGTTATTTTATACTGTTATAATGAAAATGGTTCAGCTGGTGGAGGTGGAATAGTTCAAGATTCTTATGGAACAGAAAACCTAATTTGGAGATCTTCTGAAGGATATTCTATAAATTCTGAAAATTATGAGTTTAGAATCATAAATGGAATGTGGTATAAATTATATAAACTAACTAATTCTGCTTCTGCAACAACTTATGGATTTTATATCATTCTTAGAAATTATTATGTATGCTATGATACAAATTCCACTGCTGTAGTTGCCACTGATTCCTCCTATGAATTTAGTTTGGAAGATAACATTGCTTATATTGGTGAAGAATCTTGGGGAGTTAATACAGTTTTTATAAGAGGAGCTGAAAACATTGCATATGCCGATGGAGATAAAGCTGGTCAATCTGTAGAAGTAAAAAAAGAAAATGCTTTAGACCAAAAATTCAAATTTACTTCTAATAAATATGGTTTATTTGATATAGTTTGGTCAGGATATGGAGATTGGGAATATGAACAAGGAGTTTATGATGAATGTCATTTATATGTTAGAGTTTGTTATGATACTTGCAGTGCTTGTAGTTCTACCAAAGAGGCAACAGCTTCTGAACATCAATGTACAAAATGCAAAGGAAATAGATATTTCAAAACAGGAACTACTTCATGTTATAGTAAAGAAGAGATAGATGATGGCTATTATTATGACAGTGATTCTGGAAAATGGACTACTTGCTATGAAAAATGTAAAACTTGCAATAGCATAGGAAATGCTTCTAATAATTTATGTACAAGTTGTGTTTCAAATAGTAAATATCCTTATTTATTATCAAATGGAAATTGTGTTAATGATACCACTGGTTATTATCATTCAGAAACTTCTGATTCTTATTATCCTTGCTATGAGAGATGTGCTACTTGCAGTAAAGCAGGAACTGAAAGTAAACATAATTGTGATACCTGTGGAAAGGATTCAAGTGGAAAACTTTATCATTTTATATATAATCAAACTGGTCAATGTATAAGTGAAAGTGAAAAACCTGAAAATACAATTTTAGATGAAAATAGTAATACATATATTAAATGTGGAAATGGTTGTGCAACATGTGACTCATCTAAATGTTTAACTTGTAGTTCTGGTTATCATTTTATTTATAATCAAAGTGGTGTTTGTATTAGTGAAGATGAAAAGCCTGACAATACTTATTTAGATGAAAGTAGTAATACTTATAAAGCCTGTTATTCAACATGTGGTTCTTGTACTAATCCTGGAACTAGTGCTAATCATAATTGTACAGATTGTGCTAAATATTCAAATGGTTCATATCAATATCATTTTGTTAATGGTAAAAGTGGTCAATGTATTTCTGCAACAGATGCCGATGCAAATGGTTATTTAGATACTACTGATAATACCTATTATAATTGCTATGAAACATGTGCTACTTGTAGTAAAGCAGGAACTTCATCAAAACATAATTGTGATAGTTGTAAATCAAATTATTATTTCATATATGTTGCAACTGAGCAAGGCAATTGTTTAGATGAAACAACAATTTCTACTAAATATCCTTATACATATTATAATTCGTCTTCTAATAAATACGAAAAATGTTATGAAAGATGTTGGCGATGTTATGCAGGAGGAAATATTAAATATCATAATTGCACAGAATGTAGAGAAAATTATCATTTAGTATATAACTTCACTGGTCAATGTCTTCGACCTTGTGCCAAACCTAGTGATACCTATTTAGATACAACTACTAATACTTATATGAAATGTTATGATACTTGTGCTACTTGTGATTATGGTGGAACTGAAACTAATCATAATTGTACTTCATGTTTAAAAGATGCAAGTGATAATTATTTATATCATTTTGTTAGTGATAAACCTGGTCAATGTGTTGTTAATCCTGGAGATGGATATTATATAAATACTACAGATAATACTTTTCATAATTGTTATGAATCTTGTGGAACTTGCACAACTGGAGGAACAATAGTTCAACATAATTGCAAAACTTGTAAAACCGGTTATCATTGGTATTATTTAGCAGAAGGAAATTGTTATAATAGTAGCCCAAATGGAACTTATTTAAATGAAGAAACTGATACATATGAAAAATGTCATTCAAATTGTTATTTCTGTGATGCTTTAGGAACTGATAGTGATAATAAATGTACAAAATGTAAGTATAATTATTATTTTATATATAATCAAACTGGACATTGTATATATATTGGTGATAGAGATAAATATTGCCCACATTGTTATTTAAATTCAACTAATTCAACATATTGTCCTTGTCACGAAAGATGTGAGAGATGTGCTACAAAATCAACTGATTCAAATGATCATAAATGTACTGTTTGTAAATCGGGATATTATAGAATTTATAATGATACTTTACAATGTATAACACCTGACGAAGCTGATGAAAATATGTATTTAAATACTACTGATAATACTTATTATCCTTGTTATGAAAGATGTGCAAAATGCAACACAAGTGGAACTTTTACTAATCAAAACTGTATGAGTTGTGTATCTGGTTATAATTATGATTCTTCTACTTTTAATTGCATGAAAGAGGGTGAAACAGAAGGAAAATATTATGAAGATGGATCATATCATGATTGTTATGAAACTTGTAAAAAATGTAGTGCTGGTGGTTCATCAACATCTCATAATTGTGATGAATGTAAAGAAGGTTATCATTTCTATTATAAAAACCCAAAAAATTGTATAAATACTCAACCAGATCAAACATATTTAGATAATTCAGATAACACCTATAAAGATTGTTATTCAAAATGTCAAACATGTAGCAAAGCAGGAACAGATGACGCAAATAATTGTGATTCATGTGTTTCAGAATATCATTTTATATATTCCCAAGAAGGTCAGTGTGTCAACACATGTGATGGTTGCTATATAGATGAACATGATTATTACCAAAAATGTTATTCAACATGTAAAACATGCACTAAAGGTGGAAATAGCACAAATAATAATTGTGAAAGTTGTATAGATAATTATCACTTTATTTATAATAAAGCTGGACAATGCATTTCAGAATCAGAAAAACCCGATGATACTTATTATGATGAAGATGAAGAAAAATATAATAAATGTTATGATACTTGCAGTAAATGTTCAGGAGCTGGTAATAGTACCTATCATAATTGTTTAAAATGTGCTACAGGTTATCATTGGATTTATAATCAAACAACAGTTTGTATTCCAGATAAAGATAAACCAAGTGATACTTATTATGATGAAGATGATGATACTTTTAAAAAATGTTATGAACGTTGTAGTAAATGTTCTAAGGCAGGAGATATTACAAATCATAATTGTGATGAATGTGCTAAAGATTCTAGCGGAAATTATATATATCATTTTACAATTGATAAAGAAAAACAATGCATAAGCGAAAGTGAAACAGAACATGACTATTATGTTGATAATGATACAAATACTTATAGAGAATGTCATAGCAATTGCTATAAATGTGAAAAAGCAGGAACTGATGCGAATAATAATTGTATTCAATGCAATACTTATTATCATTTTATATATAATCAAACAGGTCAATGTATTAAAGAAGAAAATAAACCAAATGATACCTATTATGATGAAGATGATGATACTTATAAAAAATGTTATGATAAATGTAAAACATGTGATTATCCTGGTAGTAGTTCTGCTAATAATTGTACAAGTTGTAAGACAGGATATCATTTTGTTTATAATGTTCCTGGTCTTTGTATTAAAGATAGTGAAAAACCAGATGATACTTATCTAGATAATGAAACAGATACTTATCAAAAATGTTATGATACTTGTAGTAAATGTTCAAAAGGTGGTACATCAACTAATAATAACTGTGATGATTGTGCAAAATATAATAATGGAACATATAAATATCATTTCATTTATACCAAAACAGGTCAATGTGTTCCTGAAAGTGAAAAATGTTCTAACTGTTATTATGATGAAGAAGATAATACATATGAAAAATGTTATGATACTTGTAGTAAATGTAATTATGGAGGTAATTCAACTAATCACAATTGTTCTTATTGTCCAGAAGGATATCATTTTATTTATAATCATCCAGGTGTTTGTGTTCCTGAAGGAAGTCAACCAGACAACACATATTTAGATGAAGATAATAATACTTATTATGAATGTTATGAAAGATGTGAAAAATGCACAACAGGTGGAAATAGTAGTAATCATAATTGTAAAATGTGTGCCCAATATTCAAATGGTACTTATATATATCATTTTATATATAATGAAGATGGACAATGCATAACAGAAGAAGAAAAAGAACAAAAATGTCCTGAATGTACATTAAACGAAGAAGATAATACATATGAAAAATGTTATGAAAGATGTGAAAAATGTAATAGAATTGGTAACGATGAGAAACATTATTGTACAGAATGTCTCAAAAAAAATGGAGAGTATGTATATCATTTTGTATATAACAACGAGGGTCAATGTATATCTGATAGTGAAAAACCAAATAATACTCATTTAAATAATGAAACTAATACCTATGAAGAATGTTATGAAACTTGCGGAGCTTGCACTGAATTAGGAAATAGCACTGATCATAAATGTACTATTTGTAAGAAATATGAAAATGGAACATACATGTATCATTTTATTTATAGTAAGACTGGACAATGTGTAGATGAGAAATGTCCAGGTTGCTATTTAAATGAAGAAGATAATACTTATGAAGAATGTTATGAAACTTGTGGAGATTGTGTAGAAAAAGGAACTGCTTCAAATCAAAAATGTTCTTATTGTAAAAAATATGAAAATGGAACATATATTTATCATTATTGGTATAAAGATAAAGATAAATTAAATTGCTATTCTGATGACAATAGACCAAATCATACATATTTAGATGAAGAAAATAATACATATTATGAATGTTATGAACGATGTGAAAAATGTTATAGTGGTGGTAATGAATTACATCATCATTGTTCAGAATGTAAGAAAGATGAAAGTGGAAAATATATATATCACTTTTTATATAACGAAACTGGAAATTGTATAAAAGAAGATGAAAAACCACATGACACTGATTTAAATAATGATACTAATACATATGAAAAATGTCATGAAAGATGTGGGTCATGTTATGGTTATGGAACAGACACAGAAAATATGTGTACTTTATGTAAATATACTATTGAAAATGGAAAATTTAATTATTCGGCTCATTTTTATTGGTATGATGTTGATAAAGGAAATTGTTATTATGATAATGAAAAACCAAATAATACATATTTAAATGAAGAAAATAATACTTATACTAGATGTTATTTACGTTGCGAAAGTTGTGAATATGGAGGAAATGAAAAGCAAAATAATTGTACTGCTTGTATAAAAGACGA
>JAFXXB010000040.1 GCA_017542465.1 Bacilli bacterium
TAATCATAATAGAGGTGTAATAATGAAGAATAAAAAATTAATTAATTGGTTATGTCTATCTGGTATTATAAGTATTATATTTTACTTATTACATGATATAATTGGTGCTATGAATTATCCTGGATATAACTGGATGAGTCAAGCTGTAAGTGATTTAACAGCTACAGATGCTCCGTCATTTGTAATATCAAATGGATATGTAACAGTATATAAAATACTTAACTGTTTATGTTGTGCTTTATTATGTATATTAATAAAAAATGAAGATAAGAAATCATTAAGACTAGGTATATACTTATTCTCAATAATGAATTTCATATCTGCAATTGGATATGCATTATTTCCATTATCAAGTGGAGGCTATGATGGAACACTACAAAGTTTTATTCATGTATATATAATAACTATTATAGTAGTATTACTATCAATAATATCACTTATATTAATAGCAATTGGATCATTTAAAAGTAATTATAAATTACTTGGAATATTATCAATAATATCATTAATACTAATGTTTATAGGAGCAGTAGTATCACAAAATGTACCAAAAGAAATATTTGGTATATTTGAGAGATTTAGTACCTACAGTGCAGTAATCTTCACTGGTATATTAGGTATATATGGATTTAATATAAATACACATAAATAATATCAATAGTATTAGATAAAAAGAAAAGTCTAGGGGACTTTTAGATGAATGTATATTATGCATTTATTAGGTGTCGAAAGACAGCTTTTATTTGCTACATTTATATTTATGTGATAGAATTTATCTACCACTTGGGCATATATAAACATATTCGAAGGCGCAGGTGAAAAAAGAATATGATATGTCAATTTGCATAGGCGTCGACCCGATTTGAGCAATACACACCATTACGTGAACGGGGGTCCTGCGTGGGGGCTTATGCAGTTCCTAATAATATAATAGGAAGTATTACTTAGTGATTCGAACGATTGAGTAGAATTCGGTAATGGAGTAATATAATATCTATGGAAGATAATAAGAGATAATGTTGGTGGTCATTAGATTCTAAAGGTAATTATATTAAGAAGTACCTAATGGGCATTTTGCCTGTTAAGGGCTTCTTTTTTTGTTTTAAAGGTTTCGAATTCGACACGGTTAAAAAGGTGCACCAGTGGCGCACCAATTGATAAATACATGCCACAGTGTGGCAACAATTAGATAAGAAAAAGCCACACAGTGTGTGACGAATTCTAATTATGTCGAATTCGACATAATTAAAAATAGTTGCATAATTATATAGTCTATTGTATTATGAACTTGTACGATTGCTTGCCACGTGTCGATACGACAATTTGGTCGACTAGGGTGTAGTTCTTCTAGGGCAAGAAGAAGACTATGCATGCATGCGAGGATAACGAAATATTTTTTTCGTTGTCCTTTTTTTTTATTTTTAAAAGTAATTGTACTGGAAAGGAGGTAAAATATGAAATTAAATGTTGATAATCAAATAATTAATTATATAAAAATAGATGATGAAGATTATATATCTATAACTGATATGTTAAAAGCAAAAGAAGGAAACTTTTTAATATCAAGCTGGTTAAGAAACAGAAATACAATTGAGTTCCTAGGTATCTGGGAAGAATTACATAATCAAAATTTTAATTATATCGAATTCGATATAATTAAAAGTAAAGCAGGATTAAATAATTTTATCATCAGCGTCAAAGAATGGGTCGAGAAAACCAACGCCATAGGCATAATCTCTAAGGCTGGCCGCTATGGTGGAACATACGCACACAAAGACATCGCATTCGAGTTTGGTATGTGGATAAGCCCTAAGTTCAAACTTCTATTAATCAAAGAATTTGAAAGACTAAAGAAACAAGAACAACACCAATTAGAATGGAATGCTAAAAGAGAACTATCCAAGATTAACTATAAGATTCATACAAGCTCTATATCACACAATCTAATACCAAATAAACTAAATAAAAACCAAATCAATAAAATATATGCTGATGAAGCAGATGTACTTAATATGGCCTTATTTGGAATGACAGCTAAAGAGTGGAGAGATAACAACAAAACACTTGAAGGTAATATGAGAGATTATGCTTCTATTAATGAACTTATATGTTTATCAAATCTAGAGAGTCTAAATGCTGTTATGATTAATGATGGAATAAAACAACCTATAAGACTAGAAAGATTAAATGACATAGCTATATCACAAATACAAATACTTAATAAAAATGATATAGACTATCTAGATAATAAACAACTAGAACTATTAAAAACAAACAAATCACTAACTGAACTATCTTCACCAGATAAAATAAAATAGCTTAGTATCTACTAAGTTATTTTTTTATAAAGAATATATTACTATTAGTATTTCCTATTACATTCCCATTAAGTAATTGTTGTATTATAACTATAACTACTAATTAGTCAAGACGGCATTCCATCAAGGTTAATTAGAATAAACAATAGAGAAGTTATCTAGGCTTTGTTCTTAGTACTCTATTTTTTTTTTTTTTTTTAAGAAAAGTCTATGACTTTTGATATTATATTTTAATACAGACTTTTTTCGGACTAGAGCGGAATTTAAATTCGGACTAGACCGGATAAAATGCAAGAAAACAGCATTTTATCCGACTTTATAGACAAAAAACTACTTTTTGTGACAAAACATAATTATATAAATAAGAGAGCTAATGCTCTCTAGTTTAATCTTACTGCTGTTCCATAAGCAAAGATTTCAATTACTTGTTTTGATCCAAGTAAACCATCTGCTACTGCAACTCTATACTCAAATTGACAATTGATAACAGCATCTCCACCAAGTTGTTTGCATTTTTTTCTTAATTGTTCTTTAACTTTATCAAATGCGGCGTTTGGATCAGCACCAAAGAATAAGCCAGCAGAGCTTGAATCTAATGCAAATATAGAATCTATGATTTCAAACTCCTCATTAAGTCCACTTGTAGTTATAAGTATTTGTCCTTCCATAAATAATCCTCCTATTAATTTATTATCTTTATTATAACATTAATTAATTTATATAGTATAATATAATTAAATGAAGGTGTGTTATGAAACTAGTAAGTGCTAAATGTCCAAACTGTGGAGCCAATTTAAAAGTAAATAGTGATGACGAATCAGTAAAATGCGAATTTTGTGAACAAACAATAATTATTAATGATGCAATAGCTTGTTATAAACTAAAAGTATCTGGGACTGTTAGTGTTAATGGTATTAGTTCTAATGCTGATTTAATTGAATCAGGTAATGAATTAATCTCTATTGGTGAATTTTTAAAAGCTAAAAAATGTTTTAAAGAATTTAGTGAAAAGTGTCCTAAAGATTATCAAGGGTGGTTAGGTCTATTAATATGTAGAACTAGAAATTTTAGGATTAAGGATAATAATATATTATTTCAAAAAGATGTAGAAAATTACTATAGTCATTTTAAAAGTACTGCACCTAAAGAAATATCTGACCAATATTACGAAACTATAGATAGATATTTTGATCCAGAAAAGTATATTAGATTGGAACAAGCAAAAAAATTAGAAGAAGAAAGAAAAGCTAAAGAAAGATATGAAAGAGAGCAAGAAGAAAGACGCAGACAAATAGCTGAGGAAAAAGAAAAACTAAGACAAGAGAATGAAAGAATAAGAAAAGAAAAAGAAGCAGAAGAAGAGTTAAAGAGACAAGAAAGAAAAAAAGCTAGAGAAGAGAGAAGAGCTAATAGTCAAACTTATGCTACTTTTACTAAAGTATCTTCTAAAGCATTATTTGTGTTATATGTAATTTGGAATGTATTATTATATATATCTGGTGCATTCTTAATTCTTGGAGGTATTTTCAGTGATTTTCCATTTGGAGAGAAAATAGTTACTATATTATTAGGATTGAGTTTATTTCAATGTTTTTATCAAATATTTGAAATTAAATTTAAAGTTAGCACAAAATTATTGAAAGTTCTAAGATGGATTATACCTATTTTCTTAATCATAATGATAGGTTCTTTATATCCAGAGAATAATAATGAAAATAATAATCCTCCAACCGAAGAACAAGCAACTACTGTTGTAGGTAATAATGAAGAACAAATTACAACTGTTGTAACTACAGAACCTACTACAACAAAACAAGTTACTACAACGACAACTACTACAAAAAAGAGAGTAGTCTATGAAGTTAATTATAATGAAGCTGGACAATATGGTAAAAAACAAGAATATGAAGGATATATGGATTATTTTTATTATATTCCTGCTGATACATATGAAGTAAAGAGAACTTCAAGTCATGAAAAGATTTGTTTCTTATGGGTATATTATAAGAAATCTTATAAAGGAGAATGGGGTAAGACATATAATTCAAAGAGTAAATATGAATATTCTTATGACGGACAAACTCAAGATGTTAAAATTACTAGTGATACAATGATTTATAATTCTAATGATTGTAATTATGAATTTGTTAAAAAGTAATTATATATAAAAGTCGAAGAATGTCGTTTTTCGACTTTTTTTGACTTTTATAGACAAAAAACGACTTTTTGTGACAATAAATGATATAATATTTTTAGGTGATATCTTATGAAAGAATTACAAGAAAAGATTGAAAAATTCAATGAAGAAAGAGACTGGGATCAATTTCATTCACCAGCTAATTTAGCAAAGAGTATTAGTATAGAAGCTGGAGAACTTCTTGAGTGTTTTCAATGGAATGAAGATAATTATGATATAGAAGAAGTTAAGGAAGAATTAGCAGATGTTTTAAATTATTGTATTCAAATGGCTAATAAGTTAGGAGTAGATCCTAAACAAATAGTTTTAGATAAAATGGAAAAGACAGCTAAAAAATATCCAGTTGAAAAAGCTAAAGGTGTAAGTACTAAATATACTAAATTATAAGAGGTGATTATATGGCTGAAATAATTACAAAGAAGTTTAATGCTGGAACGCCTAGTGTATTGAAGAATGTAAAATATGGTACTGATTGGCCAGTTGTTTATATTATTAATAATAGTAAAGAAGCATATGTAGGTGAAACTACAGATGCTAGTATTAGATCTAATCAACATTTAGCTAATGAAGTAAGAAGAAAACTTGATACTATTAATATAATAGGTGATGACACATTTAATAAATCTTCTATATTAGATTTAGAATCATTCTTAATTAAATATATGTCTGCTGATAATAAATATCTATTACAAAACGGTAATGGTGGATTACAAAATCATAATTATTATCAAAGAAAAATGTATGAAGATAAATTTAAAGAAATATGGATTCAATTAAAGTCAAAAGGGTTAGTTAAAAATGATTTAAGAATGATTGAGAATACTGATTTATTTAAGTATTCTCCATATAAATCATTAACAGTAGATCAATATATGATAGTAAATGATATACTTACTGATTTGGCTTCATTAGTTAATAAGAAACAACCAGCTACATTTGTTGTTGAAGGTGGCGCTGGAACAGGTAAAACAATACTAGGTATTTATATACTTAAACTATTAATGCAAGCTAAAGATACTAAAACAATAGAAATAGAAGAAGATCAAGTTGAAAAGAGTTTATCTGAAATACTTACAATAAATGATGCAGTTGATGATTTAAAAATAGGATTAGTAATTCCTATGGATAATTTACGAACTACATTAAAGAAAGTATTCAAGAATATCAAAGGTTTAAGTCCAAGTATGGTATTAAGTCCTCATGATGTTGGTAAGAATGATACTATATATGACTTATTAATTGTTGATGAAGCACATAGATTGAGAAGAAGAAAGAACCTTACTCAATATGGTACATTTGATGCTAATAATAAGAAGTTAGGTTTAGGTAAAGATGGAACTGAATTAGATTGGATTCTATTAAAGAGTAAATATCAATTATTCTTCTACGATGAAGGACAATCTATTAAACCAACTGATATTAGAAAAGAAGATATGAGTAAGTTAATGCTTAGAAAAAATTATCATCCATATAGATTAGATACTCAATTAAGATGTTTAGCAGGTGGTAATGAATATGTTGATTATATTAAAGCTATATTTAGTAATAAACCACCAAAGAAAAGAATTGATTTCAAAAAATATGATTTAAAACTATTTGATGATGTTAATAAAATGGTTGAAGATATCAAAGCTAAAGATAAAGAATTTGGTTTATGTAGAAACATAGCTGGATATGCGTGGAAATGGAATAGTAAAGGTAAAAAGTTACCATTGCATTCAAATGGTTCAAATTCTGATTCTGGTGTTTATGATTTAGAAATTGATGGGTATAAGTATATTTGGAATAGTAAGGCAACAGATTGGATAAATTCACCAAATTCTGTTAACGAAATTGGAAGTATTCATACTACTCAAGGATTTGATTTAAATTACACAGGTTTAATAATTGGTAATGAATTAAAATATGATTTAAAGAATAATAAATTTATTGTTGATAGAAGTAATTACTACGATGCCAAAGGTAAAGCTGATACAACTGATGAAGAATTGTTACAATACTTAATTAACATATATCAAACAATGATGTTAAGAGGTATGTTGGGAACATACATTTATGTATGTGATTATGGTTTAAGAGAGTACTTAAAAAAATTCATTTAAAAGTCGATAAAAAAAATCGACTTTTTTCGACCTTTGTTGGCAAAAAATGACCTTTTTCTATTATCGGTATGTGTTATAATTTATTTAGGTGATAATATGAATGAACTAAATCAATGGTTATTCTCTCAACCTTTATATTGGATAATTATAATTGGTAGTATAGCAATAATAATTACATATTATTTATTTGGAGCGAAGATTATTGGTTGGTTTGGTGAATTATGGACTAAACAAGCATTGAATAAACTACCTAAAGATAAATATATAATTATTAATGATGTATTTATATCTGTTAATGGTACTACTCATCAAATAGATCATGTTGTAGTATCACCATATGGAATATTTAGTATAGAAACTAAACAATACAATGGATATTTTACTGGAGATAAATATGATAAGAATTGGGTTAGACATGTTGGCAAAAAGAAATATTATTATACTAATCCAATAAGACAAAACTATGGTCATGTTAAATCTTTATCTGAATTATTAAATATAAATGAATCTAAAATATTTAATATAGTATGTATTCCAAGTAGAGCTAAATTAAGGATTAAACATGATGGAGAATTAGTTAATAATGTTACTATTGTTGAAAAGATACTATCTTATCAACAAGTAGTTATTAATAATGCTGATGAAATAGTTAACATTATTAATAGTAGTAATATAACTGATAAAAGTATTAAGAAAGAACATGTTAAAAATATAAGAGAAAACATAATTGATAAAGATCCTAATAAATGTCCTAAATGTGGTGGACAATTAGTTGAAAGAAAAGGACCATACGGTTACTTTATAGGCTGTTCTAATTATCCTAGATGTAAATATATAAAGAAATAACCATACAAAAAGCATATTATATATGCTTTTTCTTTTTAACATCTACTACTATTACTCATTAAAAATATAATATATGATTGTTATAATATCTCATTAATTAAGGAGATGTTTATATGGAAATATCTTATGATCAAATGACTATTGAAGAATTAAATAATAAAAAGGAAAGATTATTAAAAGAAATAGATAGATTAAATGAAGAAATAGAAGATAATGATTATTAATGAATGATAAATATATACATTATTTAGATAAAAGAGAATATGAAAATGAAAGTATATATAATAGATTAAGAATAAGTAATTAATATAGTATGATAGATGATATAAATACTTCTATATCTAATAGAGTAGTAAGAAAGTTAAGTAATAGTTAGAGATAACTATTATTTTTTTATTAATTGATTTTAGATTATTCGTATTAATAAATATATAATATGTTTTATTATTTTATTAGAAGAAGATCTCTTTTATACTTTATTGAATTATTATGTTGTAATAGATATAATAAACTTATAAGGTGATTATATGAATGATAAGATTTATAAGTTAATTATATGTGTATTATTATTAACTACTATTGTATTTGCTATTTTATTTATAACTAAGAAGTGTGATTTAAAATGTAAGTGTGATGATAGTTGTTTAACTAAGACTACATCTAAACCAGTATTAAAAGCATTAAGAACTGATTTTATTATAACTGAAGTAAATAATTGTTCTATCATGGCTTATATGACAAATGATGATAAGAAGACACCTTATTCAATTAGCTTTTGTGAGATGGATGGATCAGCTGATATGAAGTTTAATGTTGGTGATAAGATATGGATTCAATATACTGAAGTATTAGAAACATATCCATTACAAATAAAACCAATGGAATATGGTTATGTAGATTAATTATTAAAGAAGCATTCAATTATGGGTGTTTCTTTTTTTGTGAATTTGAATTAAATAACGCTTGACAAAAGTATAACCAAGAATTATACTTTAGGTAAGTCAACTAGAGAGTGGCCAAAAAGAGTGATTAATGAAGGAGATATATGAAATGAACGAAAAATTCAAAGAAAGATTAAAGGAATTATTAGAGAGAGAAGGTTTAACTCAAAAAGACTTAGCTGAAGATGTAGGGATTACTGAAGCAGCATTATCTAGATATATGAAAGGAAATAGAATTCCTAATGGTGAAAATTTATGTAATATGGCTACAGCTTTAAGAACTACTACAGATTATTTATTAGGAAGAGTTGATGTGGAGGAGTTTAATAAACAAATTGATTATGATGATATGGAAGGTCTATTGGCAAGAAATGCTAAGGATTATACTATTGAACAAAGAGAAAGGCTATTAAAGATTATTTTAAAGAATTAAACAGGAGGTAAATTATGACTAGACTCAAAGACAGAAGATATGAACATATAAAAAGAGTTGCGGTTAATACATTAATAGAATGTGGTATTCGAGATGTACCAATTGATCCATTCTTAATATGTGAAAGAAGAGGATACAAGTTAATTAAATATAGTGAAAAATATAATGAAGAGGATATGGCAGTAGTTGTCGAGGCATTTCCTAATGGTTTTAACTATTATGATAAAGGTGTAAGAATCATTGAATATAATGATAATTATTCAATTGAAAGAATTAGAACAACTATATTACATGAGATTGGACATATTGAATTAAAACATACTAAAAAGTGCTTATTGGCTGAAACAGAAGCTGAATGGTTTGCAGCATATATAATTGCACCGCCGCCATTAGTTGATTTATACGATGTAGAAGATTTCTTAGATGTTTCAGCAAGATTTAATACATCCTGTGAATGTGGTTTTCATTGTATGAGAAGATATCAAACATGGAAGAGATATACTATATTTAAAAAAGATTATGAGAGACAATTAGTCAAACAATTTACTGGTGATTGCATATCAATTGATAATGAAAGGAACGTGATAACATATGAATGCAATTAAAAAGCGCTTTGTTACTGGTAATAACAAAACGCTCAAAACCTATGATCTAATAGATCCGGTTACAAATCTATTATATCATGGTGAATTCAAAATGCAAATTCTTAAAGAAGGGTTTGACAAAGTAAATACAATTATAGAAAGAAGGATAATCCATGATATATATGGTTATATGTTATCCTCATATGAGGTTTCAATATGAAGATAACAGATGAAGAATTAAGAAAGAAACTAAATTTAAATGTCATGGAGTTATTAGATAATACTCCAACAATGGGATTATTTGATTTACCCTGTATGTATTGTCCCAATATAACTGATATAGATTATATTGCATTATATACAGAACCTGGGTTATATCGTAAGAATCCAAAAACATTAATAGGATTCTATAATTATGACATAAAGTTTGATGGTCTTAATGGACTATTCAATGCTATATATTATAAAGAAGAGAAACTATTAAATAAGTTTAAAGAGAGATTTCAAGGATGTAAAATGTTTATTAGTCCTGATTACAGTTTATGCGGGGATATACATACTATTGAAAATCTATATAGAATATACAAAGCTAGAGTTGTATCTATTTGGTTAACAATGGAATGTAATGCAATTGTAATTCCTAATATAACATATTCAAATAAGGAAATATTTGAGTTTATGTTACTAGGATTGGAAGAGTGTGAAACTGTTGCTTTTGGAACTAAAGGAAACATTGATGACCACGAAGAAAGAATCTTACTGATGAATGCAATTGAATATACAGTAGATCATCTTGAAAACTTAAAGACTATTGTTGTATATAGTAGTTGCAAGCATGATGAAACTATATATGAAGTATTCAAGTATGCATTGGATAATAATATTAAAGTTATTATTCCAAGTAATACTCTCCAATTAAGAAATAAGGAGGGTAAACATGGGAAGATATAGTAACAGTGGACAAGCTCATGGAACTAAAGGCTCACCTCAATTATCCATTAATCAATCCAATTTATCATCTAAAGTAGATGCACTAAATGAAAAAATGTTGATAAGTGATTTAAAAAATAAAGGTGTGAAGTTTAATATAAAGGATATGAAGTTCATTACTAAAGATAAGTCAGGTCAGACAGTGTGGTTGGAAAAAGGTAACTCTGCTGCTGGACTTAAACATATAATTGAACGCCATGGGAATGATTTTAAGAATGCTTATAATATAAGTAAGTCTCAAATTCCATCTCATATAAAATCAGTTATAAAGAATGGTGAGATAGTGAGTTCCAAAAATAATGGAATAGGATATACTAAAGTATATAAATACAACTCTAAGTATTATCTTATTACGGGAATTGGTACTAATGGATTCATAGTATCAGCTCATCCATATAATTCTAAAGGAGGTAAATATGATAAAAATTAAAATACAATTAGATTTTAATAATGGACCAATCTGGGGAAATTATTATGATGAAAATAATCAAAGAACAATGACAGGTGTTGATGTAATTGATTATAATGAAGATATACAATCATTAGCTAAAAGAATACAAGAAAAGTATTCATCATATTATGAGTTTAATTCTCATGATCAAGCATGTTGGTTCAATGAAGAAAAAGAACATGCTGAAAAAGATGAAATGCTTGAATTAATTACACAGTTAATTAACAAGATTGAATCAGTGAATGATGGTTCGTTTGAAATAGAGGATCATGTGACTGATATGATTAGTGAGTTATAGTATTCTGATTCAAACGAGGCTACATGCCTCGTTTCTTTTTATAACACTAAGCATATAGAAATATATATATTATTATTACATATGCTATAATTGAATTAGGTGATACTATGAAGAAAGTATTAATAGTATGTATTGTTATTATATCTATATTTAGTATAACTGGATGTAATAGAGTAGATAATAGTATGAAAGTAAGTGATGATAAAATGATAAATGTTATTATTGATGGAAAGACATATAAACTTAATTTAGAAAGTAATACTACAGTAGATGAATTTATTAGATTATTACCTAAGGAATATACTATGAATGAATTAAATGGTAATGAGAAATATGTATATATAAATGAATCATTAAGTACTAATAAGTACAAGCCTAAAAGAATTGAAAAAGGTGATGTAATGTTATATGGAGATAATTGTATAGTTATATTCTATAAATCATTTGATACTAATTATAGTTATACTAAGATAGGTCATATTGATGATTTAGATGATCTAGGTAATAAAGATATAGTTGTTAGATTTGAATAATAAAGCACAGATTGAGTGCTTTTTTTATGAATAAGTAAGTATTCTATTGACTACACACATACAATGTAGTATATTGGCTACAAGAGGTGTAAGATATGAAGAAATTTAATAATGAAGAAAGAGTAGCAGAATTAGAGTATAAGTTGATATGTGATTTTATTAAGTTAAGAGGAGAGTTAGGTTTAACTCAAAAAGAGATGGGTGAAGCATCAAACACAATTAGGGAGATTATTGCTGTGATTGAGACACAAAAGAAACATCCACAGATAAATACATTGATAAAGATTCTTGAACCATATGGTTATACTTTATCAATAACTAAGATTGAAGGAGAATGAAAGAACTAGTATAAAGTTCACTTTAAACCATTTTGCGGTGCAACGCAAAATGGTTGATATAGGTTCTAAGACAAAAAGATTATTGTAGTTTGAAGTTAAAACTTTTGACTTCAAAAGATATGATTATAAATAATAATTGGTTGATATACAAATTGGTTAAAAGGAGGAGACTATATGAATGAAATAATAAACCAAGATAAATTAAATATTAAAGATATGATATATAACATTGATGGTGTAGAGGTAATGTTAGATTCAGATCTAGCAAAATTATATAATGTTGAGACAAAAAGAATTAATGAAGCGGTTAAGAATAATCCGGATAAATTTCCTAGTAGATATAGTTGGGTTATTAATCCAGAAGAAGCAAATGAATTTCTAAGGTCGAAATTTTCGACCTTAGAAATTGATAATAGAACTAAGCATTTTAAACATGGGGTTCGTGTATTCACTGAACAAGGTATTTATATGTTAGCCACTATATTAAAGTCAAAAGAAGCAACACAAGTGAGTATAAGAATTATGGATACATTTGTTAAGATGAGACATTATATAAACTACACTAAGGAATTCTTACCTTATAAGGTGTTATTACTCGAGGATAAGATTGATAACATACAAAAAGATGTTGATAAACTATTTGATATGTTTGATCCTAAAGTAATAGTTAAAGATAAGATGTTTTATGAAGGTGAATTCTATGATGCGTATTCTTTCTTAATGAATATATTAAATATGGCTAAAAAAGAAATAATCATAATTGATAACTATGCTAGTAAAGAAATATTAGATGCTGTTAAAAATATAGACAAGAAAGTGATCATAGCATCACGAAATATAACAGATGAATCTATAAAGAAATATAAGAAACAATATAGTAATGTTGATTTCATATGTAATAAATCTATACATGACAGATATATTATTATTGATAGAAAAAGAATGTTTATATCAGGTGCATCATTTAAAGATTTAGGTAAGAAGTGTTCTTATATGTGTGAAGCGCCTAGCTTAGATGATTTAAAAGGAATATTAAGTCAGCTAGAATTGTAGTTTGAAGTCAATATTTTCGACCTCAAATATAAGTAATGTTTTCAAGGTCGTATTTTTCGACCTTGAACAATATACTCTATCTTGAGGTCAAAATTTTCGACCGCAAATAATTCATTTAAAGACAATCATATTGTTTTTCTTTCTACTATATAATCATAATATTTAAGATTATTTCCAATAATATTTTATAAGATGTTATAATTTAATTAGGTGAATAATATGTTTAATAAAAAAGATATAAGAAGAAATGCATTTATGTTAAAAAGAGGTTTAGCTAAATGTGGATATGATTGGTGGTGGCATTCTTTTACTGCTTATAATGCTAAAACAAAAGAAGAAAAACCATTCTTTATAGAATTCTTTGTATGTAATCCAGCATCTGGAAGTGATGAACCTATATTTGGTCAATTAAAAGTAAATCAAGATAAAGGTATTAAACCATCATACCTAATGGTTAAAGTAGGTGCATGGGGAAAGAATGCTAAACAATTACATAGATTTTTTGGATGGAATAAAGTAGATATAAGTGATAAAGTACCTTATTATATTAAAGCTAATGATTGTTTTATTAATGAAACTGAAACACATGGTGAAGTAACATTAACTGATAAAGAGGTTAAAGAACATCCTGAATATATGTGTGACAGTGGATCTATTAAATGGGATATAAAGATAGATAAAGATATAGCTTATAATGTAGGATATGGTGCTGGAACTATATTTAGAGAATTACAATTATTTGAAATGTTTTGGCATGTAGAAGGAATGAAAACATATTATTCTGGTGAAATATATTTAGATGGTGAAAAATATATAATTATACCTGAAAAAAGCTATGGATATGCTGATAAAAACTGGGGTAAAGATTTTACTTCTCCATGGGTATGGTTATCATCTAATAATTTAAAAAGTAAAAAGACAGGTAAGAAACTTAATAACAGTGCATTTGATATAGGTGGAGGATGTCCTAAAGTAGGACCTATAAAATTAAAAAGGAAACTATTATCAGCATTCTACTATGAAGGTAAATGTTATGAGTTTAATTTCTCTAAGTTCTGGACATTTACAAGAACTAAATTTAATTCAGAAGAAACAGATAAACAAATTATATGGCATGTAGAACAAAAGACATGGTTTAATAAAGTAGTAGTTGATATAACATGTGAAAAGAAAGATATGTTATTAATTAACTATGAAGCACCTAACGGATTAAAAAGACATAATAGACTATGGAATGGTGGAAATGGTAAAGGTACTATTAAACTATATAGACATAATAAATTAATAGATGAAATATATGCAGAAAACATTGGCTGTGAATATGGTGAATTTACTAAATAGGTGAATATTATCCATATAAAACAATTAATTATGCTGTTGAAAAAAATATATGTACCTTGAATGGATTTGATGATAAAAGATATAAAATAGTAAAGAGTAGAAGACTAGAAGAAACAGCTAGTAATATGATGGATGAAATGTGGATGGCTAGAGAAATAGATAGAGTGAATAAAATTAAAAAAATAAAATACCATTTGCTTTTTATTTATCCAAAATATATAATAATTAATCAGGTGGTTGATATGTATAAAAGTGAACATAGATATGGTGGATATGAAATCCCTGTAGAAGAATTATCTAATTTCATAAATCCGATTAATATGACATTAGAAGTTAATAAGAATAGCTTAGATAGTGTATTTAATAATTATATGGAAGTAAGAGATTATATAAATACATTTTATAAAGAAATAATAGATGCTTATATTCCATCTATGGATGAAGATAAAAGTAGAAGATTTATAAGACATAATGCAACAATATCTTATACTCCTCATACATCTGGATATGATTTTAGATTTAATCCAATAGATTTTATGAATGAGTTATTTGCTTATATGAAATTAGATTATAAAATACCTTATATAAATTTAGATAATCCAAATGGAATAAATTACTTGAAAGATTATATAAGAGCTTATATAAACGATTTCAAAAGAGATGATAAATTAAAAAGTATATCTAATTATGATAAAAAAATAGAAATCATGGATGATATCAATAAGAACTTAGATGAAATAGTTAAGATGTATTATAGATCATTAGATAATACTATTAATAATTTTGTTGTACCTAAAGATATGTTATTATACTTAGCTTTTAAAAGTATGGATTTATATGAAGAAGGAAATAGAAAAGAAGAAAAGTATTTAGTGTTACCTTATGAATATTATCATTATGTATCACATATGAGAAATAATCCATATCCTCATAAAATATATTTTAATAATTATAGAAGATGGTTTAATGACTTTAGAGTTGAATATACAAGTATGTGTGATCCATTATATAGAGTAGATGATTTACCTTATATTATTCATGATAATGAAGTATTACTTGCATGGGATATCTTAAAACCAGGTATGCTTGAAAGACAAATAAGAGATACACATCAATTTGTTAGATCAGTACCTAATGTTGATTATGATAAGTATTTAGAATTATTTGAACAAAAGATGAATTACTACATGAACAGTGGATATAAGAACTATATTCAAGGTAAATATGGCTTAAATGGTTATATAGGATTCTCCTATGGTAATGAATATTTATTATTTGATAAATTCCATAACTCAGAGACTATAGATCCATCTAGAAAAACTATTCTTACACATGGTGAAGCTGTATTTGCATTGCCATCTGATAGATTTGATATAGTTAAAGGTGATAAACAAAAAGTATTAGATGCTAGAAAATATGATGATAGAATTAAGAAAGTAAATCATACACCTACATTCACCAATAGACTTGATGATATTATTCGTGGACCTAATGTATCATATGCATCTTTTGATAAAATAATAGAACAAGAAAAGAAGAAAATTTTAATTAAAAAATAAAGGCTTTTTAAGCCTTTTTTTCTTTACATATATTATATGTAATTAACTTGCAATATACTTAATATTTAAATTAATCATGATATAATTATAATAGAAAAGTGTGAGTATATGGGAAAGATAAGAAAAGAAATAAATGAATTACCTTTTTTAGAAGCAGATGATTATGGATTAAGTGTAGCGTTAATGAATAATGTATTAAAAGACGAAAAATTTAATATTATTTATTATCATTTAAATCTAAAAATAAAAAATATATTAAATGATTATGGCATTAATTCATATTTATTCGGTGATTTTGAATCGTATTCCCCATCAAATGACGAAAAGAGTAATGAAAAAATGCTTTCTTTATCTTTTGAAAAAACTATTTTGCATTTTGTTGATTATATTTTTGGTAAAAGATTTAGCTATGGAAAAAAATGTGAATATGAAACTGTTAAACAAGAATTATTAAAATATACATCACAAAATAATCTAAGAGAAGCAATTTATGAATTATTTTTAAGTGATAAACGATTAAAATATTTAGAAGATTCAGAATCTTATATAGAAGAATACATGAAAGAACGACATAAATCTAGTTTTGGCGCTTTACAATATTTATCTGAAAACAATATCTCGTTTGATTATCAAAAATACCTTTTGATGGATGAAATTAAAAGAAGAAGTTACAAGAATAGTATTAGAAAAAAAATCAAATTAACTAATCCTGAAACAGGAAAGAATATAGAAGGAAATAAAAGAGAAGCATTTATTTATAATATATTTAGACATATTGATATTTGCTGCTTAACTACAAATAAAGACGATTTTTTAAAAACAATTTTTAATACTATGGAAAAAATATATAACAATTATGATAAAATCAATTTCTCTTTAAATGACTGTTCCATTAGATTTGATGAGCTAAATAATAATTGTCGTGCCAAATTTGAATTATTATATATATTTAATATTCTAGAACTTTCAAAAAAACGTATTGATCTTAAAAGGAATATTAGTGTAGAGGAAGAAAATAACAATATTATAATAAATAAGATAGATAATAAAATAATGGCAAATCTTTTATATATTTTAGATTTCTTTCAGAAAAATAGAATTACTAATGTTGAAAACTTAAAGAATTATATTGAACAAAACAATGTTGAACATGGTGAGTTATATTTAAAAATGTATGATGATTTCAATAAAATAATTGAAGAGATTCCATCTGTGAAACAATTATATGAAGAACTACCAAATTTAACTACCAATAATATAAATATATATAAGAGAATAGTAGAAAACTATATAAATGAAAGCATTGTTAGTTTAAATTCTGAAAGTGTTGATAAAAGTGAGATAAAAGACACTATTGACTCATTAAAAGAAGAAATCAGAGTTAATAATCTTGGAAAGCATGAATTAAATAAAAAGAAACAACAATTACTTCGTTTAAATCTAGTGTTTGAAGAAATACCACCAAATGCAATACAAAAGGGACTTGGTGCATTTAAAAAGTATTATGTATATTATTATGAAAGTGGAATGGTAGCTTTAGATATAATTGATGAATATGGTGCTTTATATATAATGCCTATAACTGTATATAATTATATTATTAAAAATGATATTCAAAAGAGATCAGTTATCCAATCGTTACCAGGCGTAAATCATTTTAGCCATTCAACTACATCAAAAACTTGGAAAGAAGAAGCTAAGGATTTAATCATAAATGGTGTTGAAGAATTATCAGACGAAGATATAATGATTAATTCAAATGTTGACTATTGGAATTTTAAATATGATTTATCAAACTATGATAGAATCAAGAATGATATAAATAATAATACTGAATTATCAGATGAAGAAAAGGAAAACAGTATAAACATTATAAAAACTTATGAAAGTGAAGAAAGAATAAAACAAGAACAAATAATTCAAAAAAGAAAAGAAAAAATTAAACAAGCAAAGGCAATTGATAAGGAACTTAAAGAGTCTGAACCTGAAAGCGATGTATTACCTGATCAAATCCAAGCAGATGAAGACGAATTAGAATTACAAAGTGAAGGTTTATCTTTTCAAGAATTATTTGAAGCATCAAAAAAGATTGATAAAAAAGCAAAAAGAAGTGCTGCAGTTTCAAAATATTGTAAGGATAGAACTATGGATATGGAAGGTTTATATCACTGTGAGTGCTGTGGAGAAACAATATCTCCTGAAGAAAAATATATGTTAGATACTCATCATTTGAAACCAATATCAGAAGGTGGACCAGATACAATCTATAATGCAGTATGTCTTTGTAATCAATGTCATAGAACAATACATAGAATGCCAGAACGAGTAACTCCTAATGTTATTTTAAAATTGTTAGACACAATTGAAAGACATTTAATAGACGAGAATCCTGAATTCTTAGAGGAATTCTATGATTATAAAAAACAATTCTTTACTGAAACAACTTTGAATGATAAGATAATACAAAAAAGAAATGAACTAAACGATACAATCACTAATGAGAAAGAGTTAGATGAACAAGTAGAAAAATATGCTGAACAATTATCTAAAGAATATGAAAATAAGAGTGATTTACATAGAATTATTGATAATAATTTTGCTATGAATTGGCATAATAGTGATGTAATAATTAAGTAGAGGTGTTAATTATGAATGAAGAAAGAGAATTAGCAAGACATAATAATATAATTGAACAAATTAAGAATGCTAAATCTAAGGAAGATTTACCAAATATAGGTTTATCATCAATTGTTGAATATCTATCAACGAATGTTCAATATAACAAGAATAAAATTGTTAGATTCGAATATAAACCTGTAGTTGATGAACTATTTAAATATGGATCATTCGAACATCCTAGCGTTAAAAAAGCATTTGTTCAAGTTTTACTTGATAACTATGAGGGTATTACTAATGAAGAAATAGAAAAAATCTATAATAAGATCAATAATACAAAAAGAATTCCTTATTTAATTCAAGAATTAGGAATGAAATTTGAAAAGATTGATTATTTTGCAAGATGGGATAATTATGATGCTCATAAAGCAATAATGAAAGAGATTAATCTAGCTTATGATTTAAAAGAATTACCTAAAGTAGGATTAAGTGAATTAAATAAAAAGTTATTAAGAGCTATAAATAGTAACGATTATAATAATAAGTTTAAATCTAGTGATATTAAAGATATAACATTAGCATTTATTAATAAGAGTGATTTTTCATATATTAAAGAATTAGTTATTAAACTATGTGAAAAAGAATCATTATCTCCTGATGATAAAACTAAAATGGTAGAAGAAATTCTTGGTGCATTTATTGATGATGAAACAATTGATTATACTGTAGAGGAAATGAATGCTAAAGAAATAAGAAAGGCATTTATCTATAAGAATGATCATGATATTACTATGGATAATATTAAGAATGCACATAGAATATCTCAATTACCACCAAACTTAACTGTTTCAACTTTATCTGGTTATTTAAATGGTAATACTACTATTTATTCTAATGATGATAGAATTAAAGCAGAAGATTTAAAACACTTAACAAGTTTATTATTAGATGGATATAAGTGGAATGATTCGGTTATTGTTAATGAAATAGAAAACATTGTAATCAAATGTTATCCAGATAAAAAGGATGCTTTTGAATTATTATTTAAGAAGCTATCTAGTTTACCTAAAACATATTATCTTGTTGACGAAATAAACTATTCATTATCTAGACAAACTGAATTTGTAGGTAGAAATAGTAGTAATGTTAATGTTTATTTTATACCTAATCCAAAGAGTCCAGCTGAAGGTGGAAGATTCTATAATTGTTACATTAATAGAGTTGATAACTTAGATTTAACCAAGATATTACCAATTGATTTAAACGAAATAGTACCACCAGAGATGGATATAGATGCAGTTGAATGGTATGTTCAAGAAAACTATGATGATACATTTAAAACGGCAGGTGCTATCATACTTCAAAGGGATGAAACAATCGGAAATGTAAGTATCTTTAAACCAAATGATGGTAAGATTGGTGTTTCACCTGAAGAAAAAGAGAAGATGGATAAACTTGATGATTTAGATCAACAAATAGCTGAAAAAGAAGCTAAAATTAAGGCACTAGAAGAAGATATAAAGAATAAAGAAGAATACTCAGCAAATATTGAGGCAAGACTTGTTGGTGCTGTAAATGATTATGAACAAAAAGCTTTATTACTTAATGAAGAATTAGTAAAGAAAATTGTTGATATTAAAACAAGTATAGGTTTACCTGTTAATGGAAAGGGATTGAAATAATGGAGAAGACAAAGATAACTACAAAAGTTGAAGGTGTAGATGTTGAATTTGATGTTATATTAACTTTCCATAATGAGAATAATGGTAAAGATTATATAGTTTATACAGATAATTCTCAAGATGAATTTGGAAAACTTAGAATATATTCATCTATATATAATCCTGATACTAAAGAGTTTTTAGGAAATCCTGAAACAAAAGAAGAATGGGATACTATATACGAGGTTATTGATAAAACATTATTAAATAATTAAAAAGACTATATTAATAGTCTTTTTTTATTACCATATATTTAATCTATAATATTTATTACCTTTTTTATAATTACTTATTTCTACTTGTAGATGATCATATGATGCATGAACACTTATAGGTTTATTATATTTATCTTTATATAAATATATAACTACATGATCTTTATCTAGTATTATATCTCCAGGTAATAATTCTTTTTCATCAATTAAATGAACATCTGGATTTCTACCACTTATTACATTTATATGATCTTTATATAAGTCTACTCCTGATGAAATATAATATAGCCATCTAACAAATCCAGCACAGTCAAGACCTGCAGGATAAGCTTTACCAGATTCTTGATTTCTAAATCCATTTGTTATTGTGATATAATCTCTGTTCCATTTATTATTAGCTATATCTAATGTATTCTCTAGAGTTCCATGTCCTCCTCCCCAGAAATAAGGAAGACCTACAGCTTCAATACCAGATTTAATTAAGAATAATCTTGTATCATTTAGATCAGGGTATTGAGATAATACTATATCTATTTGTTTATCTACTTCTTCATTAGTTATGTTTCCTTCAATATGTTCTGAACAATATCCTTTAGAATTATTCTTATAACTATTACAATGGTTATAATGTTTAATTAATTCATTGTTGAAATTGAATTCATCTACTGTTTGATTATATTTACTATCACTTTGATATAAGCTATAACTATTATCTTCTATAACTATTCCCTCAAATGTTGTATTAGTTATAAATGAATTACTGTTAATATCAAATAGTTTATTAATACCTTTATCATTAATGTATAAATAGTTACCAATTAACTTAACTTCATTATATTCTATATTACTTATGTTTAATTTAATGATATTTGATGTACTATAATTGAATATCAAATATTCTTTATCGTATATTAATAAATAATTATATAATTCACTTTTATCTACTAGATTACACATATGATTATTACAATTATATGTTGAAACAATATTATCTGAATCATCATATCTAACATTTATAGCACCATCATCATTCTGAATATTAATAGATGGTATATTATTTAAATATGATATATCTTCTTTGGCATATGTTTTATTTATTTTAATAGGTTTAAATAAAATGATATCTAATATCAAAACAAAAAGAAGAGCACCTAAATAAATAATGAGTCTCTTTTTGTTTAAAATAGGTAAATTAATCTCAAATGATTTATTCATGTCATTCACCTATTATAATTATAAGTCTATATGTAAAATAAAAGTATAGTAAATGTATATGTTTACGTTTATAATTGTTGAGTGTACATATAAATAAATAATTATTAATTCATAATGTTGATAAATAGATAGTTATTAACTATTATTTAAGTAGAAGGAGAAAATATGAAAAGAAAGGTTTTAATTTGTTTATTTGTGTTATTATCTTTAGGCTTATTAACAGGCTGTGGAGATAAGAAAAAGGCTGAATCACCAGATGATAATATCAAGATAGTTGCTAGTGAAGCTAAGGCTATTGAATATGAGGATTATGACAATGGTTTAATTAGTCTTAAAATACCTAAAGGTTGGAAAGTAGAAGTTCCACCTGTAGATTATATACATTACACATTTAAAGTATATAATCCAGAAAATCCTAATTATATGTTTATATTTGGATTAAAACAAGAAGGCTTCTTAAAGAGTGAAAAAGCCAGAAAGAAATGGGCAAGCCTTTACCCAGATACAGTATTTGGTAAGTTATCACCTATAGTTCCTCAAACAGCTGAAGGATTCTATAAGGTATGGAATAACAACGCTAAATTAGCTAACCAAATAGACTTTAAGTATGAGTTCTTCCCATACTTTAATGATTTCACTGTTGTTGAGAACTTAGGTAAATCTAATTTAGGTGGAGATATATTAAGAGCTAATTATAATTCAACTGATGGTAAACCAATGCAAGGATTATTTACTGCAAGTGTATATGATACTGGTAAATATGTGATGTTTGGTATTGATATGTGGCCACTTAATGTATATAACATCATAATGATGACTGCACCTGAAGATGATTTTATTAACTGGCAACCAGTATTAGATTATTCATTAAGTACTATTCAATTTTCTGATACTTTTGTAAATGGATTTAATAAAGAAGAAAAACAAGTAGTAGCTACAGTTCAAGCTAACCAAAAGGTATATGATCAAATATCTGATATGATCATGGACTCATGGAATAAGAGAAACACTTCATCTGATATTATTTCTCAAAAGAGAAGTGATGCAACTCTAGGATATGAAAGAGTATATGACACAGAAACTGGGGATGTATACAAAGCTTATAATGGCTTTACTGATTCATATCATGGTAACAAATATCAAACAGCTACAGATGATATGTACACTAAAGCAATAAGTGGATACATTGAAAAATAAAAGTGATTATTTAATCACTTTTTATTTTTATAAAAATATTTATATGGTAAAATTAAAGTAACAAAATATAGAGAAGGAGGAAAATGATGAAGAAATTTGGAAAGGTTTTAGCTGTATTAGCATTAGCTATTATTCTATTAGGAGGTTGTACTTTAAAAGAAGAATTTAACTTCAAGATTAAAGAAGACAAACATGTAGAATTAGGTTTAGTTATGGCTTATGACCAAGAAATGATTGATGGTCTTATAACTATGAGTGATTCTTCTATAGATAAAGCAGATATTACTGATGAAATGAGATGGAAATATCTAGAAGACCAAAATAAGGAAGATGAAGATAACAATAAAGCTCCAATTGATGGTGCAACAGTTACTAAGTATTCTCAAGATGGTTGGTATGGATATGTTTATTCTAAAGACATCGGTTTAATTGATGATTTATCTACTGAAGATAAGAATGCTTCTAAGATTGATATCAATTCAGATAACTTAGATAAAGCTAAAATGTTTATAAAAGATGGAGATAAATATAAATCAAATATGTTTATTGATAAAACATCTTCTGATTATAAACAAATGGATAGTTATAAATCATATGGTGCAGTATTTAATGTATACTTAACTGTAGATTTACCTAACAAAGCTATCTCTAATAATGCTACAGAAGTTACAAATGATGGTAAGACATTAAAATGGAACTTACTAGAAGCTGATAATATTGATTTTGAATTTGAATTCAAGAAGAGTTCTTCTAAGACTCTAATTACTATAATTGCTATAGTAGTTGTAGTAATTATCATATTAATTGCTTTAGTTGTAGTAATTATTGTAGTAGCTACTTCAGGAAAGAAAAAAGCTGAAGCTCCAGCTGCAACAACTGAAGAAAAGAAGTAATTAAATGATTGAAGATATGATTATTCATATCTTTTTTCTTTTTTTATAGTATAATTGTTATAGGTGATTTTTATGGATAAATATATATCTAAATTAAGTGAAAAATTACACGTGATGTTTTTCTTTGATGAAAAACCAACATCAGCCAAATTAATTTCGAATTTCTTTGTCCATGAAAATGGAAATGAATTTGATACTAAATATTATGATTTGCTAGTTGAATTAATTACTTATATATATTCTCAGGAACATAGTTTAAATGAATTATCTGATGAAGAAATACCTGAAATAATGCCATTAGATCAAAAGAATGAAATGTTATTCTCGGAATTCAGAAATAAATTAAGAAGTTATATAGGAAAAGAAACACCCCAAACAGGTGAAGTAAATGTTGAAAAACAAGATTATTACACATTAATACATGATTCAGTTGTTAATAATCTATTAAAAGAAGAAGGTTTCTGGAATAGAATAGACAGTTCAAAGCTTCGTATTGTTGATAATAAAACACCAGATATAGCTAGATTATTTATACCTGTTAATAATTCAAATTTATACTTATTTTCAACATTATTTATATTAAAATGTGAGGAAAGAGATATAGATTTCAATTTTAAGGTTACTACTGATTCTTCTAAACAATTAGGTAATAGTCTTGAGATTAATGTTAATATCAATAATTATGAAGTTATATTAGATATTATTAATAACATTATTAATGATTATCCAGGTATATTTATTGATAGAGATAAACTACCAATTATATCTTATCCATTAAGTAATGAAGTTGGTGTTGTACCTATTATCTATGATGGGTTATTTGAGGAAAAATTATGTAATGATATAGTCTACTTAAAACAAAAAACAAGACATTACGGTGAGTTTAAAGATGAATTAGGTAATTTTGTAAAGTATTATTTTAAACCTATCATTAATGAATTCAAAAAAGAAGAAGAAAATACTAATAAAAAACTACATTAATATAGTAGTTTTTTTTATTGTTTGTTATAATTAATATGTGAAAATATAATAAAGAATATGTGGTTTTATGATTAAAGAGAATAAGAAGATTTACAATATAATTGTTTTAGTGTTATTAAGTGTATTTGTAATATTATATAGGCTTGTATTATATAAACACTTATTAGCATATTCAGAGGCTATAAGTACAGCATTTATAATGTTATTTGCTGGATTATTAGTTTTATTTTATGGATTTAGAAAACATAATAGTATTAAATGGACAGATAAATTCTTTAAAGCCACATTCTTTGTAATCATATTATATTTCATTGTTATATATTTATTTGGTATATCGTCTGGATTCTTAAGGAATGCTTATTCACTTAAAATAGATGCTATTATTGATAATATGATATACCCTGTTCTTATTATAATATTTACTGAAATAGCTAGATATGTATTTATTAAAGGAAATAAGAATAATTTATTATTAATAATATTATTCAATATTCTATTAATTATATTTGATACTAACTTCTATATTAAGATGGATAGTTTTGGATCATTTAATAGTACATTTGAATTTATAACTATTACAATTATTCCAATCGCTTTAAAGAATATTGTATGTTCTTACGCTGCTTATTATAGTGATTATAAATCAGCATTAGTTTATAGAGGATTTACTGAATTATATATTTATCTAGCACCTATTCAACCAAATCTAGATAAGTTATTTGTAAGTATATCATCTATGATGTTACCATTTATGTTATTAATGTTATATTCAGGAATAATAGAAAATCAAAGTGAATCACATAATAAGAGTAAGAAGGTTATGAGATTATCTGATATACCATTGTTCTTACTTGTAGTATTAATGGTATGCGTTATATTTGGAATTGGACCATTTAAATTAATAGGTATTGAAACTCCATCAATGACTCCTAAGTATAAAGTAGGAGATGGTGTTATAGTAGATAAGAATGTTAATAAAGATGAACTTAAAGTAGGAGATGTTATCGCTTATTATGATAAGGATAATAAACTAATAGTTCATAGAATTATTAATATAAATATAGATGAAAGTTTTACTACAAAAGGTGATTATAACAACACTGCTGACAGTGGTTTTGTTAAAAAAGATCAAATATTTGGAATTGTAAGATTTAAAATACCATGGATTGCATATCCATCGTTAATATTTAGGAAGTGATATTATGAATAATGATTTAAAGATTATATTATTAGGTTTTCTTGCATGTATTACATTAGTTGCATCATTTATCTTATTCTTTAATGATGTTATATCTTATTCTATTCTATGTGCTGCAGTTACAGTATTATTAATAGGTTATTTAATATATACAGTATTTTCAGGTAAAAGCAACAAAGCTGAATATGATGCTAAATTAAAGAATGTATTAAAGACTTATGATGAAGATATCATATATGCTGAAACTGACTATGAGATTAAAGAAAAGAATGTGTTATTTGTTAAGTCATTAGATGATTTGCTTGTAGCTACTTCAATAACCGGAACACCTATAATATATATTGCTGAAGATGAAGCATCAACATTCTTAGTTAAAAATGATGAAGACTTATTAGCTTATATATTAAAGGTTAATCCAAATAAAGAAACTAAGTATGAAAAAATATTAAAAGATAAAATTGAAAATAATAAGAAGAATGTTAATTCTTTATTAAATAATATTACTAAGGAAACAATCATAGTAATCGATAATAAATCATATAAAGTTAGTCCAGTAGCTAAATAAATATGATATAATTTAAGTAGGTGAATGAAATGAGAAAGTTAAAGAGATTTTTTAAGAATTTACCAAAGAATATAAAGGAATTTTTTGTTAAGTCTAAAGATACATTAGTTAATTTCTTTAGTAAAAAAGAATATGATAGAAAGCAATTAGGCGTTATCTCATTAATTGGTGTTGGCATAGTTGCTTTAGTTGTAATAATTATATTCTTATTTATGTCTAAGAATATTTCTCAAATAGAAAGAAATACAATTATGGATAAGAGTACAGTTTATTCATATTACTTAGAATATGCTGAAGATAAGAAAAAAGGAACTGATGATTATATAATATTTGCATTAAAGTATTCAACAATTAATAATCATAAAAGTGGATTATCAAGTGCAGAATTAAGCAAATTAATATCTGAAATCTTTAATGTTAAGATTGATGAAGATACTATAAGAAAAAATGGTATATCTGAAAAAATGTTAAAGGAGAATATTATGTATTCACCATCAGATGATGTATATGACATGATTACTCCTAAGGTAGATCCTAAAACTATAGCTGAAACTCAAGTAAGTTATTATAAATTTAAAAAGTTATCAAGAATTAACTCTAAAAAGTATAGCATTGTATATCAAAAATATATAATTGAAGATCCATATAAAGTATTAAACTATTATATAGATAAAAACAATCAATCAGATAGAATATATGATATAGCACCTTATAGAAATTATCTTGTAGGTTCTGATTCGACTGTTAGATTTAAAGAATCTATTATAGCTGATGATATTCAAAACTATGCTAAGAAAGATAAAAAATATAAAGTAACTTACATAGTTGATGGAGATAAAGTATTAATTGATAAAGTAAGTAGGTGTACATTATGTTAAAGAAGTTATTTACAACAAAGTTAGTTATTATACCTATATCTATATTAGCTATTATATTAATTGTAGGTGGATTTTTATTATTAGATAATAAATGGATGACTCCTCTTGAAAAGATTAAAGTAAATGATGAAGCAGCAAGAGTTGTTTATAACATCGATGAAGTAATTGAAAGAGATTATTCAGATGAATCATATGTAATGTTTGCTTTAGATTATCTTAAACAAGAAAAGAATAGTAATACATTTACTGTTTATGAAGTAAGAGATATTATTAATGAATTCTTCACAGTTAATTTTGATATCGATAAACTAAACAATATTGGTATTACACCATATATGGTTGAAAGAGGTGTAACTTTTGATACAAGTTCAATGAGTTATACCTACAATAAAACATATACTCGTGTAGATATAAGTGAAATGAAAATAGTTAAATATAATATTAAAAAAATTACTAAAAAGAGTAAGACATCATACGTAGTTATGTATGATAGATATGTAGTTAACAAACCATATAATATCTATAATTACTATTTAACTAAAGATAATAGCCAAGAGAAAATAGATGCAATATCTAAGTATCTTAAAGGCGATGGACCAGTTAATAAAGTAAAAGATTTAATTAATAAGGATAATATTAATGAGATTGGTTCTGTTGAAGGTAAATTAAAGGTAACATATAAAGTTATTGATAATAAATTAAAAGTCTCAAAAATAGAGAGAAAATAAAAGTAAATATATTCATTTACTTTTTTTTTATTTGTTATCGTGATAAAATAAATGTATGGTGAGAATATGGAAAGTATAGGAAGAGATAACATTAAGGTTACAAACTTTGTTGTTAATGAACAATTAAAAGATAATAATCGTTTTAGACCACTATATATCGTTGGTTTTATTTTGATTATAACTTTTTTAACTGTAGCTTATGCATCTTTAGCAATTAACTATGGTATTAAAATACATGATCCTCGTCCTATAGTTGAACCTGATATAAAAGGTGATGATGTTATACCGGAGCCAGAACCAACACCACCACCAACACCAACACCAAAACCATACATACCTCCAACTCCACCTAGAAAATTGGATTGGAGAATTCAATTCGAAAACTTAAGTGTATTTGCTGGTTCTAAAGAACCTATAAAAGCAGCTGAAATAGATTCTACAAAGACTACAGTTAATTTTGAAGTTAAATTAGAATTACCTGGAGATTATTATAAGTTCCAAGTTGATATGGTAAATGATGGTAATTATAATGCTAAGATATATGAAATAATTCGTGACCAATTAACACCTGATCAGGCTAAATATTTAGATTTAAATATTACATATGATGATGGTACTGAAATTAAAGTTGATGATGAATTACCAAATAAAACAAGAAAGACTATGATTGTTGAAATAAAATTTAAAGAAGATGTAACAGCAGAAGATTTACCTCAAACTGATACTGATGTTAATATTTCATATCAAGTTGTATATGTAGAAAAGTAGGTATATATATGGAAAGTAAAAATGGGTTAAAAAACTTTGGCTATTTGATAATTATATGCTTATATGCAGTGTTATATTTATTTTATCTAGCACCTAAGATACCTAATTATTGTTCTTTGATTAATATGGGATTTATTATTCTATTAACAATAACAGGATTCTTCCTATATAAATTTGAAAAGAATGATATGACTAAGGTAAAAAGAAAGATTATTATTGAAGTATTTGTAGGAATGATAGTATACTTCGCTATGATATATTCACTAGGACTAGTAACTGGATATGTTAAAAACATATATACTACTAGATTCTTAGGAATAATTTCTAATATCTTAATACCTTTAGTAAGTGCGGTAGGTATAGAATTATTTAGATATATGTATATGAGAAGTAATAAGATGAGTAAGTTTTCAATATTTCTTGGAACATTATTCTTATCTATTATTGATTGTTTACTATTATATTATATAGTTGATGCAACTAAATATGGATATTTCATATTTGGAACAACTGTAATATTACCTGTAATATTTAAAAATATATTATTATCTTATTTAACTATAAAAGAAGGATGGGAAGCATGTTTAATCTATTCTGTCCCAATGACTATATATGGATTTATAGTACCTGTTATTCCTAATTTAGGTGATTATTTAATAAGTATTATAAATGTTACATTCCCTTCTATGTTGATAATATATGCATCAAGACTGATAACTGATGATTTAATTGATCAAGAGATTAAGAGATTATCATCAAGTGTAGAATTATCAGATAAAGAAGAAGTAGAGTATCGTAAGAGAAGTAAGAAGTTTAATATATTTAAAATATTCTTAATTGATATTCCTTTAATTGAACTAATAGCAGTTGTTGTTATACTAGTATCTGGATTATTTGTATATCATGCAATTGGTGTTGATACATCAGCAGTTGCTGAGGTAGCTCAAAGAGGAGATGCAGTTATCATCTTTAAGGGTTATAAACAATCTGATTATAACGTTAATGATATTGTTATATATAAAGCAAATAATAAATATATAATTGATAGAATATCTCGTAAACAAGATGAAGGTAATGATAAAGCTTCATTATATGTTAAGAAAGAGATAGATCAAGATAGAAATATAGAATATCGTAATATAAGTGAAGAGATAGTAGGTGTCTACACTGGATTTAAACTTCCTAAGATAGCTTATCCAACTATATGGATTAGAGATTATTTAAGCGGAGGTTCAAATGAACAAAAGTAGTTTTAAAAAGATACTATCTAAATATGGTGATTATTTAGTTGAATTAGAAACAGTTCCTAATATAACAACTAAACAAATAATCTATGTTCAATCATTTAAAGATATTCTAAATGTTAAAGAAAAAACAAATAAACCAATTTATTATTTACAAGGTAAGGATACAGTAGATTTTATATTTATAGATAAGAATGTTTATATTTATATAATTAAAGATGATGAAAATATTAAGTCTGTATTTGAAGATTACAATGCAGAAATGAATGATTATGAATTAATCAAAGGCATTGAACAAGACACAATTATACAATGTGGTGATGGTTCTGAGTATAAAGTATCTTTAATAACTGATACTAAGAGTAGTAAAGAAAATAAAGTAATTCAAACTGATATTACATTACCTAAAAAGAGACATAAATAATGTCTCTTTTATATTTATTGTAAAATTAGTTGTCAAATATACATTTTCTTATCATTTATTTTACACACAGTAAAATGTAAATGCTATAATGTAATTAAGAAGAAAAGGAGTGTATTGTATGAAAAGAGAAAATGTAATGTTTAAGAAGAGATATTTATTCGTTATGTTATTTGTTGCACTTATTGCAGGTATTTCATTTGGTTACGCTAACTTAAGAACAACATTATCTATAAACGGTACTACAACAATATCTAAAGTAACTTGGGGAGTTGTATTTGACAACAAAGTAATTACTGAAGGATCTTATGATCCGGTTGATTCAACTACAGGTGAAAAGATTAATACTGTTGAATTATCTGATAATGATACAACATTAACTTATAATATCACTTTGGCAGAACCTGGCGATTTCTATGAGTTCAAGATTAATGTACATAACACTGGTACATTAAAAGCTAAACTTGATGCTATAAGACGTGGTGATGATGATACTGAATTATCTCCACGTATGGCTCAATATTTCAATTATACTGAAACAGGTTTACAAGCTAAAGACTCTGTATTAAATCCAGATGGATCTTATACTATTACTATTAGATTAGATTACTTATCTACTGTAACACCAGAACAATTACCTACAAGTTCTGATGTAACAACATTCAAGAGAACTATTCATTTAGATTATATTCAAGATAAATAATAACCTTAGAGAAATCTAAGGTTTTCTCATTTTTAAATAGGATATTTATATATCCTATTTTTTGCATTGTGAAATCTTTTATGCTATTATAACTCCCAAAAAAAGGAGATGTGCATATGAGTGATTATGAGACATCATTACACAACTTAGTATTGTATTTATCTGGTGATGAATATGATAAGGAAACAATTGAAAAAGATATTGATATCTTTTTTGATAATTCTAGTTATTTTTCAAATAAATATAACGATGTATATAAAGGAATATATAGTTTAATTGCTAAGAAGATTAATGAATATAAAGTAATATCATCTGCACATCTAAGTGCATTGAAAGGTAATAATAACTTTGATTCAATTACAAAATTATATCATTTGTATAGATTATATCCTTTTGATTTGAATAATAAAACTGATTTATTATTATTTAGAAAAGTATTTAGAACAAATGACTCATTTGAAATAATAAAGAGAATTTTAAAAATAGATAAATTAGGATATGATAATTTAATAGCTAATCCATATGATATTGGTAATATAGAAACAGTATGTGATGCATTAATAGATTATGATAATGTATGTGCTGCTGAAAGACATCAATTTTATTACAATCCTGATAGAAGAATATATTCAGATAATGAATGTGAAGAAATGATATATGAGATTAATCAAAGAATAGTATATAACCAACCAAAAGACTATAAAGAGTTAGATGAAAATGAATTAAAAGGTAAATATGGTGAATATAAAGTTAAAAAGTATTTTGAACATTATAATTATATAGTTGATCAAGTATCTAACTATGGGGATGGATACGGTTTTGATATAGCTTTAGTACAAAAAGACTATTCTAAGGTATGTGGAATAGAAGTTAAAACCACATATGATAGCTATGAAGAAGATCAATTCACAGTATCTAAGACACAATTAAAGAATTTTGAACAAGGTGATACAGTTAGAAATTTCTTTGTTATAAGATACTGTATCTCAGAAGATAAATTATATATGATTTTTAAAGAAAATGGTAATTTCTATTGTATAGATCAAGATGGAAATGAACATAAGGTTGAATTAAATGTTGAAACATTTAAAATAACTAAAACTAAAACAAAGAAAAAGGGGGAAAAATAAAATGAAATACAATCCTGGAGATTTAGATCTAGAAAAAGTAAGATTATTCTTGCAAGATTATTATGAATCAGCATATTTTGTTGGTATACCAGAAGCTAAGGAAGATTGGGAATTTGTTAAAAATGCTTCTGATGAAGAATTATTAGAATTTATTAACAATTCTTCTTTTAATTATGAATTGTATAAAAATAAAACAAGAAAATAACTTATAGAGTTATTTTTTTTATTTAATTATTATATAATTAATGTAGGTGAATACTTATGAAGAAGAATAAGACTGAAACTAAGAATTATATTAATTTACTTAAAGTAATTGCTATGTTGATGGTTGTAGCGATGCATGTAATATCTAAAGCTATGCCTAACTATCCTATAGATACTTTTATGTATAAGTTTATGTTATTTATAGATATACTCTTAAGAGCATCAGTTCCTATTTTTATTCTAATAAGTGGATATTTATTACTTAATAAAAAATATAAATTAATAGATATTATATATAGATTATTAAAGTATTATATATTCTTTATTATATTTAATAGTTTATATATGTTATTAGATATGTCAGTTTTAAATAATAATCCTATAACTACTGATGGTATAAAGAATATTTTGATAAGTTCATTAACACTTAAGAGTATATATCAAATGTGGTATTTCCAATTAATCTTATTAACTTATGCATCAGTTCCTATATTCCAATTATTAATAGGCAAGAATAGTAAGTTATTAGATACAATAACACTTGTTGTATTAATACTATTATTCCAATTAATTCCTTGGTTTATACCTACATTCTATAATAACTACACATACTATTTAGTATTCTTAACTTATTTCTTCTTAGGTTATTATTTAAAGAAGTATGAGCTTAAATATATGAATATATTATTATTTGTATTATTCATAATTGGTTATGCCTTTACTTATATTAAATCTGTTAATTTAGATCATAGTTATTATTATTTTAATTTTACTTTCTTTAATACAATGTTTGTAGCTTTATTCATATATAATGTATTCTCTAAATTTGAAAGTATATTAAAGAATGAAAAAGTAAATGCTACAATTAAGTATTTATCTAGTTATAACTTTTCCATATTTATATTCCATGGTTTAGTTATAGGTTTATTAACTAAGTTAAATGTAATAAATATATATGAATATAGTAATGTTTTTATGATTTTAGTAAATACTATTCTTGTATATTTATTTACTCTAGTTATATCTATAGGATTAAAGAAATTATTTAAAGAAATTTAATAATTATTTATTGATTAATAATAATTATAGTGATATATTTTAGATAGAAGGATGATATGAATGAAAAAGAAAACAGTTATAATCATATCAACATTGTTGTTTACTTTAATAATGGGTTTAATATTTGCATGGAGGATTTATTTAATCACTCAGGATACCACAGGTATTTATTTATTACCTACTGAGGATTTCTTAAGTTTCTTCTTAAATTATTTACCTGTATTAACAATAGTAATTACTGTTATTACTACATATGCTCGTAGAAAGATGGGATTGGTATTCTCTGTAATAGCTTCAATCATGTCTGTTTTATCATTGGTTGTTGAATTAGTTATATTTATATGTAGATCATTAGATTTCAATGCTCCAGTTCCAAAGGCATGCTTACCTTGGCTTGATATACCAATTATTATTATATGTGTAATATTATTTATTATTAAATTTAAAATATATACATTACCAAAGACAATTAAATTTAAATAGGAGACTATATGAAAAAGAAAGGCAATATTAAATATAAAATTATAAATTTTAGTATTATATTGTTTGTATTAATTATATGTGCTTATGTCATATATAGTCTTTTTTTTATGAATAAATTTAAAATTGATGATTTTGAAAAGGACTTAGTTATCAACTATGGAAGTGAATTTAAGTCTAGTCATAAAGTTTGTTATGGAAATAAAAATAAATGTGATGAGATAACTCCAACAATTGAAGGTGAAGTTGATTATAATACAATAGGTAAATATGAAGTTAAGTATACATATCATTATAATAAGAAAGAACTAGTGTTGGATCAAATTGTAGAAGTAAAAGATATATCTGGACCAGTTATAAATATTAAAAATGAATCTGAAATAATAGCTTGTCCAAATGGTAAAAATAATATAGAGATAGAAGTTACAGATAATTATGATTCTGAAGTCACTAATATTAATCAAAGATTAGAAGATAATAAGGTTATAATTGAAGCAATAGATTCAAATAATAATAAAACAATAACAGAAATAGAAGTAACAGTTAAAGATGAAGAAAAACCTAAGATAACTATAAATGGTAGCAAGAATTTAACACATATTATAGGTACTAAATATTCTGATAAAGGCGCAACAGCCACAGATAACTGTGATGATAAAGTAGAAGTTAAAACATCAGGTGAAGTAAATAAAGATAAAGAAGGTACTTATACAATTACTTATTCTGCTGAGGATTCATCAGGAAATAAAAGTGAAGCAACAAGAAAAGTAACAGTTAAAGAAAAGACCCCTGGAACTAGAGTTATATATTTAACATTTGATGATGGACCATCTAAATATACAAATGAATTATTAGATGTATTAAAAAAATATAATGTTAAAGCAACATTCTTTGTTACATGTAAGGGTGATGATTCAATTATTCAAAGAGAATATAATGAAGGACATACAGTAGCACTTCATACATGCTCTCATGTATATTCTCAAGTATATGCATCATATGATGCTTATTTTAAAGATTTAAATAATGTTAAAGCAAGAGTTAAAAGATTAACAGGTTATAATGCAAATATTGTAAGATTTCCGGGTGGTACATCTAATGCTAGATCTATAAGTCCAAATATATCTATGAAAACACTTGCAAGTAAAGTATTAAATAATGGATATTATTATTTTGATTGGAATATATCAAGTGGTGATGCAGGAGAAACAACATCGACTGATGTAGTATATTCTAATGTAGTTAATCATCTAAAATCTGGTACTTCTGTAGTATTACAACATGATACAAAAGGATATTCAGTAAAAGCTGTTGAACGTATAATTCAATATGGATTAGAAAATGGTTATACCTTTGAAAGATTAACTCCATCATCACCTAAAATAAGACATGGGGCTGGCCATTAGAAAAAATGAGTCAACCCTTTTAATTTGACAAAGAATATAATCAGTGATATTATGTTGTCGAATTTGAAGAGAGAGGAGTGAGAACATGATAGCAAATAAAACAAATTCAAAACAATTTATTTTTAGAGTATTTGAACAAATGGCTTGCGGGATTGTTCTCGCTTCATTTTAACTTTTTAGTGTATAAAAATATATAATTGTTAAAGGAGTCATTTGTATGGCTCCTTTTTTTGTTGGAAAGAAGAAGGTGGTCATATGAAAAAGTTAGATAGTTTTAAATTACTTTTTAAGTATTTAAATAAAGATAAATTTAAAATGATTATCTATATACTCTTAGTATTATCAACCTATGTACCAGTTTTATCGGCCGCCTATTTTTGGGGTAAGGGCTTAGAGAACTTATTATCAAATAATTTCATTTGGTTTGTTATATACGTGGGTATATGGACATTTATTTATATTTTATGTTTTACCATTTTTCAAATATTCAGAGATAAATTATACAATTATTTAGAGATTAAATTTACAAAGAATGTATCAATTGATTTATACAATAAGATTGATAAGTTACCTGCTATAGCTTTTGAGGATATTGGGGTTGGAGAGTTTATTAATAGACTTCATAATGATACAGATAGAATTATGTCTTTATTAAGTCAATTAATTAAATTAGCCTGTAAGTCATTAGCTATTATAGCTGTATTAATATTATCATTTAAGATTTCATGGATTCTTGGTGTTGAGATATTAACTTTTGGCCTAGTAATGGGCTTTATATCAACGTACTTTTTCCCTAAAATTAAGAAGACTCAAGAAAACATTAAAACAGAATCAGATGAGTATGTTAAGAAAGCTACAGAGAATATTACAGGAATAAGAGAGATTAAAGCATTAGGTATAAAGGACATCATTGAGTGTGATATTAAAAACGTATTAGATAACTTATTTAAACATGAGAAAGATATTAGATCATATGAAGTAATATACTATGCATTAAATAACTTAATATATTTCTTATTAAACTTTATGATTTATTTCACTGCTGGTAAGTTTTTACTAGAAGGAAATATAACATATGCATTATTTACTATGCTTGATTCATATATATGGAGAATTGATGAGGTCGTTGAGTCTATTTCAGACTTTGGTGTATCCTTCAATAAAGTATCTGTTTCTTTAAAACGTATTGATGAGATAGTAAATAATAGATTATATGAAGATGAACAATTTGGTACAATGGAATTGAGAAAAACTAAAGGTGTCATTGAATTTAAAGATGTTAAATTTAAGTATAGAGAAGATGAAGATTACACATTAAAAGGATTAAACTTAAAGGTTGAACCAAATAAAAAGACTGCCATTGTTGGTAGATCTGGAAATGGTAAATCAACATTATTTAACCTATTATTAAGATACTTTGATGCATCTATTGGTGAAATCACTATTGATGGAATAAATATAAAAGAATTATCTGAGAAATCATTAAGATCAAATGTATCAATAATCAGACAAACTCCATTCTTATTTAATGTTTCTATTTTAGATAACTTTAGATATGTTAAGAAAAATGTATCTCTAAGACAAGTAAGAGAAGTATGTAAGAAAGCCTATATTGATGATTATATTATGTCATTACCAAATGGTTATAACACTATAATTGGTGAAGGTGGAGTTAACTTATCAGGTGGTCAAAAACAAAGAATAGCTATCGCAAGAACATTATTATTGAACACTAAGATTATATTATTTGATGAAGCAACATCTGCATTGGATAATGAATCACAAGAGTATATTAAGAAGACTATAGATTCTTTAGTTAAAGATCATACAATAATTATAGTTGCTCACCGTTTATCAACTATTGTAGATGCTGATGTAATTAACGTTATTGATAAGGGTAGACTTGCTGCTTCTGGTACTCATGATGAATTGTTAATTAACTCTAAAGTATATAACAAATTATATACAAATGAATCTTCAAATTCATAAGAAGAAGTGTAATGCTTCTTCTTTTTTTTATATATTTATAATGATATAATATAAATGAAATAAAGGGTGATAAGAATGTATTGCGGTAATTGTGGAAACAAGAATGAAGAAGGAGCTTTATTTTGTTCTAACTGTGGAACAAAAATAGAAAAGCTAGTTGAAGTAAAAGAAGAAAAGAAAGAGGAAGTTAAGGTAGTTGAACCAGTTCAACCTGTACAACCACAACCTCCGGTTCAACCAGTAAATAATAATTCTGGAATGCCTATGTGGCAAAAACTTGTTATTGTTGGTTTATTATTATTTTTAATATTTATATTAATTATAATAATAGTAGTTGTAGCTATATTAAAACCTGGTAATAATCCGACTAAAAAGAGAGGCAACCAAGCAGATACTCGTACAGTTATGATTTATATAGATGGAAGTAACTTAGAGACTGATGCTGGTATTGTTACAAGTGAATTAAATGCCATTAAACCTGAAACCATAGATTTAGATAAAGTTAATATCTTATTATATACAGGTGGAACATCTAAATGGCATAACTTTATTAAGAATAATGAAAATGCTATTTATAAATTAACTAAAGATGGATTTGAGAAGGTTGAAACATATCAAAAGAAAAATATGGGTGATCCTTCTACACTTTCAGAATTCTTAAATTATGCTTATGATAATTATAGTGCTGGACATTATAATTTAGTTTTATATAATCATGGTGGAGCTATAGATGGTGCAATATATGATGATTTTACTCGTGATAACTTAACACTTGAAGATTTCCATAAAGCATTAAAAGATAGTAGATTTAATGAAAATAATAAGATGGATGCTGTAATATTCAGAACTTGTTTAAACGGTACTCTTGAAGTAGCAAGTGTATTTGATGATTATGCAGATTATATAGTATTCTCAGAAGAAATTACTTTAGGATCAGGAATGTCTAATGTATTAGGATATTTCTTAAATGGAATTGATTCTACATCTGATGGAGCTAAGATAGGTGAAAAGTTTATTGATGGATATAATAAACAAATGGAAGATATAGATATTCTTGGTACTCAAGCTGTAACTTATTCAATTATTGATTTATCTAAAGTTAAACCTTTAATAAATAAATTAGATAGTTATATGACTACAATAGATTTAAAGAATAATTATAAAGAAATATCAACAATTAGAAATGGATTATATCAATATGGTAAAGTTGAACCATCATATGATACTATTGATTTAAAAGAATTTATAAAAGAAGTTAAACCATATGCTACAGGAGATGCAGATGATTTAATAAAGAGTATAGATGAAGCTATAGTTAAGAATAATACTAACTTATCTAAGTCTCATGGTTTATCTGTTTACTTCCCTTATAATGGTAAAGCACAAATAATTCAAAGATTTATTAATGTATATAATAAATTAGAGTTCTCTAAGAACTATCAATCATTCATTAGTTCATTCATTACTGCTAAGGGTCAAACATCATCATTTAATTATAACTTAACAACTAATGAATCAACTGTTACTAATGATAAAGAAGTAACATTACAATTAACAGATGAACAAAAGAGTAATATTGTAAGAAGTGCTTACTATGTATTTAGAAGAGAAGAAGAAAAAGATAGAAAACAATATTACCAAATGGTATATGCATCTAATAATTCAACAATTGATAATGGTGTAGTATCGACTCACTTTAATAATAAACTTGTAACAATAAGGGAAGAAGGAGATACAGAATATCAATACATATGTGTTATAGATGAAATAAATGATAATAACAGCAAGAAATCAGTAGGTGCTACTATTATAGATACTGATGAAGATGTATTAAGTGATAGTAGAAGAGTATCAGCTGATTTACTTATTGAAGATCATGATGGAACTCCTAAGTTTGGTAAGATGGAATTGATGTCTAGAGATGAAAGAGTGCAAGGAGTTTTATATGATACTTCTAAATATGAAAAAATCCAAATAATGAAGACTTCACCTAAAGTATTAGATGATAAAGGTAAAGTAATGGATAACAGTAAATGGACATTCCCTAAAGTAAGATATGGTTTTGAAGGATCATTAGATAAGATTAAACTTGAGTATACCGGATTAGATGATGGAGAATTCTATGTATTATTCTTCTTATTTGACTACAATGGAAATAGATATTTATCTGATTTAATAAAGGTTGGTGAATAATATGTTTTGTAATAAATGTGGAAATGAAATAAAAGAAAATGAAAAGTTTTGTAATAAATGTGGTGAAGCAGTAACTGCGCAAAATGCTGCTCAGCCACAAACAACAGAACCAAAGAAGTCAAATATAGGATTAATAATAGGAATTGTTTTAGGATTATTACTATTATTAATAATTGTAATAATTGCAATTATAGTAGTAGCTTTATTATTTTTTAGAAATGATAAAAAACAATCAACTGTAACAACAACTACAGGAGAAGTTACAACTACAACAGCTGCAAGCATGGATGATGATAAAAAAGAAGGAAAAGTAAAAGAATTAGATTTTACTAATGTATCATTTAAACCTGAAGACAATAATGAAGAAACAAAGAATATAGAGTTTGTATCAGGATTCATGGGAAAAGAAGGATATCAAGGTGCATCAAGATATGCTTATATTGGTGTAATTAATAAGAATAAAACAAATCAAGACATTTGGATTTATATTAACTATTATAAAGACGGAACAAGAATTGGATCTGACAGTGCAATAACTTCATTTGTTAAACCAAATGTATTAACTGTTATTGATGTTAATTTAAAACCAAAAGATGAATATGATAAATTTGATATCACAGTTAAAACAACTCCTGGGGATAGTTATATGGTAGATGTACCTGTTACAGATAAAAACTTCAAGGCAATAAATACAGATAAAAAGAAAGCTGATAGTTATGGTACATTCACAAATGATTCTAAGAATAAAGTATATGGATATGCAGCATGCGCTAGATATAAAGATGATAAATTAGTTTACTTACATAGAGGTTATCTAGGAGAAGTTGAAGTAGGTAAAAAGAAAGAATGTACTTGTTATGAAGTGGATTTACCTGAAGGACTTGAATATAATAAAACTGAATGTTCATTATATAACGTTTATTACACTGATGGTGAATAGAAAATTATAAGAGAATAATAAAAAAAATATTTTATTATTCTTTTTATTATGATAAAATGTTAGTTAGAATAGGAAGGAAATGAAATATGGAAGAAAATAATTTTGAAATAAAAAATGATACTACTCCAGTAGAACCAACTGCAGAAGCACCAGTTGAACCAGTTGCTCCTGAAACTCCAGTTGAACCTGCTGAACCAGTTGCTCCAGTAGTAGATGAGCAACCAGTAGAAGCTGCTCCAGTTCAAGAAGAGATATCTACTCCACCTGTAACTGAAGAAGCACCAGTAGAGCCTGTTGTTCCTGAAGCACCAGTTGAACCTGCTGAACCAGTTGCTCCACAAGCACCTGCAGAACCAGTTATGCCTGCAGAACCTAGTGCAACATCAGCTATACCAGTTCAACCAGTTGCTGAACAAGCTCCTCAAGGAGTTGTTGAACAACCACCTAAAAAGAAAGGAAGCTCTGCTGCATTTATAATTATAGTAATTATTCTTGTACTTGCTATATGTGGTTTAGGTGTTGGATTAATAGTTCTAGCTATTACTAATGCTAATGCTGGTAAAGTAACACCAACAACTACAACAACTGAAACTACTACATTACCTACAGGAACATCTACAATACCTGTAACAACACAAGAAAATACTACTACATTACAAAGAACAACAAGAAGTATTGATACACCAACACCAACAAGTGTTGATGATACAACTATTAAAGTTGGATACTATGATTTACCAGTTCCAACTGGATATCAAATTTATAAGAATAATTCATCTTATCCAATAATAGTTAATAAGACTAAGAAAGTACAATTATCTTTCTACTATAATGGTTCAATATCTTATAGCAGATTAGTTGCAAATCCTGATAAAGCTATCAAGGATTTACAATCACAAGGATGCACAGTTAAAGATGCTGCTTCTGGTACTGTTGGAAATCATGCATGGATGTTATTCTTATTAGATTATCCTGGAACTCCAGATGGATATGAATATGTATATGGTATCACTTCATTATCAAGTGGTATTATGGAAACAGCAATTCTTTTACCAGCTACTGGTGATTTAGAAGAAGTTGTTAAAGATGTTAATACTATGTTAGATAATGCTAAGTCTGGATCAAGTTCATTTGCTCCAAGCATTAGTGAATCTGAAGACATTAATTCAAAATCATTAGATAACTTAGATTCTAGATTATTTGAATAATTAATAAAACAATTAAGTTAACTCTTAATTGTTTTTTTATTGTTTAATTTTGATATAATTATTGTAGGAGTACAATATGAAGAAGAGAAGATTAAAGAAAAGTGTTAGAAACTTTATTAAATTCATATTTGTTATTATAGTATTAGTATTAATTATACTAATAGGTTTTAATGTATTTAAAAATAGAGACAATGAAGTTATAGATACTCCTGAAATAATTGAATTAACTATAAAATCAAAAACTATTTATTTAATTAAAGGTGAAGAATATAAGATTGATTATAATGATAAATACAATTATCAAATTGATGATAATAATGTTGTGTCTTTTAATAAAGGAATAATTAAAGCTAATTCAAATGGTAAGGCTATTGTTAAGGTATCTACTCCAGCACAATCTGCAGAAGTAACAGTATATGTTACTGATTTATTAGTTCAAGCTACAGTTAATAATAGTAAGTCATATTTGGAGTGTCATCATTATACTGAAGAACAAGCTGAATTATTAGACAAAGTATTAGAGTATAAGATAAGTGAAAAAGGATATGAAACTAGAGCAGGTGCTGTTGAAGCAGTTAGATTCTTAACATTAAACTTCCCTTATAGATTAAAGTATTTTTTTGAAAATGGAAGACTAGATAGATCCAATTCATTCTTTGATTATGTAGATGGAGAAGGAAGATATTATCATAAAGGATTGTATTTAACTGATAATAAATTTTCTGGATTAAAAGCTACATTAAGAGGACCTCAACCATGGGGATGTTCAATGTATAATGATACAACTAAAGTGAATAATCCAAATGGATTAGATTGTTCTGGATTTATTACATGGGCACTTGTTAATGCTGGATATGATCCAGGGGATGTTGGCGCAGGTGTTAATAATTATAATGATATAACTGACATTGGAACTATTGTTAATTTTACTGATAAAGATGCTTTTGAAAATGTTAAAGTAGGAGATTTAGTTGGAAGAAAAGGTCATATAGCTATGCTTATAGGAATAGAAGATGGAAAGTATTATATAGGTGAAGCATTAGACCGTGGTGAATATGATATGCATGTTTATTCATACACTAAAGAGGAATTAATATCTTCAGAATTAACATATTTTGTATATTTAGATAATTATTATAAAAGTGATGGTAATTTAACTAATATGTGGTAATTATAATTATTTATTGTTATAATTATGTTATAAAAATAGAAGGAGAAAAAATATGGAAGAAAACAATGTTAATAATCAACCAGTTCAACCAGTTGAACAAGCTGCACCACAAGCACCAGCAGAACAACCAAAGAAATCAAATGTTGGTTTAATTATTGGTATTGGATGTGGAGTATTATTATTACTTGGTATTATTATAGCTATCATAGTAATAGCTGTAGTAGTATTTGCATCAAGTGGTAAGAAGTTAAAATGTACTTACAAGAAGACTCAATCTGGATGTACTACATCAATCAATGCTGATATTAAGTTTAAAGGTGGAAGAGCTAATTCGGTTACAATGGATGGATATGTTGATTGTTCAGGATCTGCTTATGAAAGCACAATGTTAGATGCTATGGAATCTTCATTAAAGAAGCAAACAAATGTAACTAACATTAAGAGAAGCGGAAGTAAGATAACATTCGACTATAAGGATCAAGCTGGTATTAATTTATCAGATCCAAAAAATAGTAAAGTCGGAGTTTCTTACGATGATGCTAAGAAGCAAATCGAAAAAGCAGGATATACTTGTGAATAATAAAAAAGTACTAGTAATTAGTACTTTTTGTTTTGCTTAATGTTTTAACCTTGTTTTCACCTGATAAAGACATGTTTTCAGCTAATAACACTTGGCTAACAGTATGTTGTGATTTAGTATATAAATCTCTTAATTCATCATTATAATAATAATAGTTTTCATTTATTTTTGAATAAAAGCTCTTTGTATGTTTTATCCATCCTTCTGTACCATCTGGACAATAAGTTGATGCTATTCTTTTAAAGAATTCTTCATCAGATTCTTTTTCAAGATTATATCCGTATTTAAGTAAGAAAGTATAATATATAATTCCTTCTTCTTTATTATTGAACTTTTTATTAGGACCAATTCCAGCAGGATTATTATTATGTTGGTAATTATAAGAGTCTAGGTCTCCACCACATTCTGCGTAAGTGATTGATAATGCAATCTCTGGGTCTATTTCTAATAGATTAGAGTAATATAGAATAGTTTCTTCATGTGATTTTTCCATCTCATAATTAGTTTCATCTCTTACTACTTCTTTTTTATTTATACCTAATTGATCTGGTTTAAATGCTAATTTATATATAAATGTAAGTATTGCTTCTTCTTCAGTTTGATAATGAACACCATCAATTGTTGTGAAATCACCATCACATACATAATTACATAAACAATTACATACATAATTAGGATTTAAGTTGCATATTTCAGAATACTTTTTAATATAATGTAATTGTTCGTATGATAAAGATTCTTGATTCATTATTTCACTATGTGCAGCTTCAACTTGCATAGGTACCATATTTACTGTACCAAAAGTTAAGCAACCAACGATAAGTCCTTTGATTAATAATTTCTTCATATTTGTTTTATCCATATAAATCACTCCCTTACACACAAAAAACATTAACATTTTAACATAAATTCAACAGTCTAGTCAAATAAAATAAGTATCAAATAATAGTAAATATATAGATTTTTTTTACATTTTATTGATTATTTAATATATAATTATATTAAGGTAAGATGGTAATTATGAGTAGAAACATAACAAATGTATTAATGAAAGTTGATGTTGAAGAACCTAAAATAACTATAAAGTCAGCTCTTAATAATGCTGATAATAGGGTAATCAACAATGAAAACTTAAGTACTGAAGAATCTTTCTTAGTTGGTAATGTACAAGCAAATACCAATGATTTAAATGAAGAAGAAAGAAACAGTATTAATCAATCTATTAATTTATATGATGTGGATAAAGAGATTAATGATCCAACTATTCATCAAATAATTTCATATCATGTATCATTGTTATCGAGTCGATATGGAAAAGAAGCTGTGGAGGACTTCCTTCATAATAATATATATCAAATTACAAAATAGATTATTTAATCTATTTTTTTATTGAAATAATATATTTGTATATATATAATAGTACGAGTCAATGCATCTATAAATTAGGTGTAATAAATGATATAATTAATAAAGGTGATATGTATGATTACAAAAGAACTAAACAAGTTATTTAATAATGAATTAGATGTTAATGTAACAGTTATTCAATCTAATAGACCTGATCTATGTGACTTTCAAATAGATGAGGCTTTTAGGCTTGCAAAAGAATTACATAAATCACCATTTGAAATTGCTAATAATATAGTAGATAAGATTAAGAATATAGATAATATAGATAGTATTATATCTAAGATAGAAGTAGTAAATGGATTTGTTAATATATCTGTAACTGATTCATTTATTAATAAAGTAGTTAAAGAAGTAGCTACTACTTCTAAGTATGGTGTTGAAGAAGATAATAAGAAAGTAGTCATGGACTATGGTGGACCTAATGTAGCTAAACCATTACATGTAGGACACTTAAGAAGTGCTATAATTGGTGAATCAATTAAAAGAATACTTAAATATAAAGGTAATGATGTAATTGCTGATGTTCATTTAGGTGACTATGGATTACAAATAGGTGAAGTTATCTATGCTATTCAACATGATGGTAAAGCTGATGATGAAATAACATTAGAGTATTTAAATGAAGCATATCCTAGAATGTCTGGAATATGTAAGGAAAATGAAGATATTAAAAAAGAATGTGAAGAAATCACTAAGAAGATGCAAGAAGGAGACCCAGAATATAATAGATTATGTGACATCATATGTAATATATCCATTAAGGATATTAAAGGTATTTATGATGATTTAGATGTATCATTTGATCTATGGGAATCAGAAAGAAGTGCATATAACTACATTAAAGATGTTGAAGATATATTAAAGAATAAAGGATTATTATATGAATCTCAAGGAGCTATGGTTGTTGATGTAGCTGAAGAAACAGATTCAAAAGAAATCCCTCCAATGATATTCCAAAAATCAAATGGAGCATATCTATATGGTACTACTGATATGGCTACTATCTATGATAGAGAAAATAAATATCAACCAGATAATATGTTATATATAACTGATGATAGACAATCAATGCATTTCACTCAAGTATTTAGAGCATCTCATAAAGCTGGAATAACTGATGCAGTATTTGAACATAAAGGATTTGGTACTGTTAACGGAACAGATGGTAAACCATTTAAAACAAGAGCTGGTAATGCTCCTTCATTAAGAGATTTACTTAATGAAACTAAAGATATCTTTATATCTAAAAAAGAAGAAAACAAAGATATGAGTGAAGAAGACTTAAATAAGATAGTTAATTCAATAGTTAAGTTTGCTGATCTTCAAAATAACTTAACTAATGATTACATATTTGATATTAATAAGTTTTCTAATACATCTGGTAAAACTGGACCTTACATGCAATATACTGTATTAAGATTAAAGAAAATATTAGATAATGAATCAATACCTACAGAATTATCAGATAATATCTATAATGAAGTAGATAGAAACTTAAGATTAAAGATAACTAATCTATGTGAAGCATTTGATAAAGCATATGAGAATAGAATGCCATCATATATAGTAGATTATATATACGATTTAGCTAATGAAGCTAATAACTTCTATCAAACAAATCATATTGCTGGTTTAGATGATGAAACTAAGAAGAATGATTGGTTATATGTATTAAATATTACAGTTAATATATTAACTGATATGTTAAAACTAATTGGTATTGATATACCATCTTATATGTAAAAGTTGATAGTTATCAACTTTTATTTATTAGGAGGATTATATGGATAACTTAAAAGTATTATTAATTAATGAATATGGTGAAGAATTAACAAATGAAATAATAGATGGATATGTTGATAAATATACGACTATTAGATGTAATGTTGATAAAAATGAAGTTATTAACATCTTAAAAGACTTAAATATTGAATATGAAGAAGTTAATAACAATAAGAATGCTCTTATCTTAAAGGAAATAGATGAAAAAGTAATAGAGGAATTAGATTTATATAAAGAAGGAAAGATATATCTACAATCATTATCTTCTCAAATGCCTCCTTTATATATGAAGGTTGAAGATAAGGATCAAATATTAGATATGTGTGCTGCTCCTGGATCTAAAACTACAGAACTAGCTTATCTATATCCTAATAGTTTAATAACTGCATGTGAGATGAATAAGATAAGAGCTGAAAGATTACAGTATAATATAAATAAACAAAATGTTCATAATGTAACTGTATTAAATCAAGATGGAAGAGAACTATCAGAATATATGACATTTGATTCAATATTACTAGATGCTCCATGTTCAGGATCAGGAACAATTACAAGTAATCATGTATTTAATATGGAAAATAATATAGATAGTATTGTTAAAATACAAGAAAAATTATTAAATAAAGCTATAACATTATTGAAAAAAGATAAATATATGGTGTATTCTACATGTTCTATTCTTAAAGAAGAGAATGAAGAACAAATCAAAAAGGTATTATCTGATGATGTTGAAATAATACCTATAAGTATAGATGGAGTAGAATTACTTCCTTCTACATTAGATGGAGTATTAACTATTAAACCTAATAAGTATTATGAAGGATTCTTTATCTGTCTTCTACATAAGAAATAATCATAGGTTTATATTTAATAATTCTATAATTATATTTTGATAATAATAGATTATATGTTAATCGTTTAACTTTAAGGTAATTGATATCTCTTATATTAATTACTTTTTTTATTCTATTGGTTAGTTTAAATAAAGATATATTTAATCTATTATTCCTATATAAATAGAGTATCTCGTGTACTATTAATTCAGGCAATAGTACTGTTTCTATATAAAAATATAGGTCTTGGTAATATTTATTCATTTTATTCCTGCTTTCTTTATTATTTAATGTTATAATATTTTTAGGAGTGATATGAATGGAATTAAAAGGATCAAAAACTGAAGCCAATTTAATGGCTGCATTTGCTGGAGAATCTCAAGCAAGAAATAAATATACTTACTATGCATCTAAAGCTAAGAAAGATGGATATGAACAAATAGCTGCTATATTTGAAGAAACAGCTAACAATGAAAAAGAACATGCTAAAATGTGGTTCAAAGAATTACATGGTGGAGATGTTCCAACTACAACTGAAAACTTAAAGGATGCAGCAGATGGTGAAAACTATGAATGGACAGATATGTATGAAGGTTTCGCTAAGGAAGCAGAAGAAGAAGGATTTACTGAAATAGCTGCTAAATTTAGAATGGTAGCTGCTATTGAAAAACATCATGAAGAAAGATATAGAAAATTACTTAAGAATATAGATGATGAAGTAGTATTCTCTAAAGATGAAGATAAGATTTGGATTTGTCGTAACTGTGGACATGTAGTAATTGGTAAGAAAGCACCAGATGTATGTCCTGTATGTGCTCATCCTCAATCATATTTTGAATTAAAAGCTGAAAACTACTAGGATTTCCTTATTTCAATATATTCAGGATAATCGTTAATAAGTTCTTTAACAAAAGGACTTATTTTTTTGTTTATAAGTATATATATTTTATTCTTAGTTCTTGTTAAAGCAACATAGAATAATCTTCTTTCTTCTTCGTGTAATATATAATCTTTATCATTAAGAACATATCTAAGTATTCTTTCATTCTTTATATTATTAGGTATATTATCTGAATTAACTAAGATTACATTATCAGATTCTAAACCTTTAGATTTATGTATTGTGTATTTATTATCATATGAGAGTTTATCAATATCTTTATTATTTCTTCCTAATATCATTGGATTATCTATTTTATCTATTATATCTTCCAACTTATATCCAAATAATATAACTATTGGTTTATCTAAATCTTTATTAGATACAATACTTTTCTTTAATTGTTTAGGGTTCTTCATAACAAATGATGATGATACTTTGATAAGTTCATTTGAGTTCCTATATGTGTATTTAAGATAATATACTTTAACATCATCAAAGTATTTATGGAAGTTAATAAAAGTATCTAAGTTACATCCTGAAAACCTATATATTGATTGAAAATCATCGCCTACACAGAATAACCTAGAGCCGGTGTATTTAATTATTTCTTTAATAAGATCAAATCTAACAGGTGAAGTATCTTGAAATTCATCTATAATAATGTATTTAAAGGGTAAATTAGATGTTTTAACCTTATTTATTGCTAAAGATATCATATCATTAAAATCTATTTGATTAACCGACTCTAATTCTCTTTTATAGAGTATATATATTTCTAATATAATTCTTAATAACTGTTTTTCATTAAAGTATGAATGTTGATAAAACTTAATTAAATCATATTCATCTTTATTATTACTTTTTAGAAGATTGATAAATGTTTTAATTAATATTTTTAGATTCTTATAATTATATGTATTAAATATATTACTAGTTTCATCCATATATAAGATATTCTTGAATAATTCTTTTCTATTTTTATCATTCATTATAAATGATTTAAAGTATTCATCTACTACATAATCTATATATTGATCTTGGCATACTGAATAACCATCACCTATTATCTTTAATCCTAGTTTATGGAATGTTAATACTTCAATATCATATCCAATATCTAATAGTTTATTATGTAGGCTTATTGTAGTCTCATTAGTGAAAGATATAGCTAATATTTCATCTTTCTTATATCCTTTTACTTCAATTAAATACTTAATTAAACCTAATATAGTTAAGGTTTTACCTGAACCAGCACCAGCCACTACTAGTGTATTTTGAGCATCACTTTTAATAACATTTATTTGAGTATCATCTAACTTATAACTATTAATTGTAAATAATTCATCCATATATACTTTCCCCTTGATTTATAAAAATTCATAATATACAATGTAATTAGAGGAGTGCATCACCAACTGATGCTATCTCCTTTTTATAGGGATGCATCTAGTTTTTTCTAGATGCTTTTTATTTTACCTCCCCATTGATCCGTTCTGATTAAAGTGCTAGTAAAACAATAATTACTAATAATAGTAGAATTAAAAGTTTTAACTCTGTATTATTCATGTAATCACCTCCAGTTTACTGGAGATAACATCCAGGTGATATTTTCCACCCTCTACTATTCTTATTAACGATAAATCTTCAAATCTCGAATAAAAAATAAAAAAAGTTGTAATTTCTTACAACTTTTTAAATATGTCCTTTTTAATTGAGTATAAGTATATATTAGTTTTCTTATTATATCTAGATTCTATATATTCTTTATATCCAGTTAATTGTTCTTTATATTCAGGACTATCTATATTATTTGTTTTGTAATCTATGATATCAAAATGTTCATCATATTCTACAAGTAAATCTATAAATCCATGATATGTAGAACCGTCTTTCTTAAATTTTATTTCATGTTCTTTATATATCTTAGCATTAGATATATCTTTTACTTCATCGTGCTTTAAGAATGCTTTAATATAATTCTTATATTCATCAATTATACTTAAATCATTTAAGTTATCATGATTAAAATCATATACTTCAAAACAGTAATGCATGATAGTACCTAGATCAAGTATATCCTTTAACTCTTGAGTCATAACTGAAGTAAGAGGTTTACTGAAATGCTTATTATCTAATACTTTATTATCTATATTTAATTCATTAACATCTATAGTATCTTTAGATGGTTTTATTAATGAATTATAATCATCTTTCTTAGATATAAGATTATTTTTAATACCCAATTCATTTATATTAATATACTTAATATTGTTTAAGAAATAAGGTTTAATTATTGTTACAAAATCTCTAAAACTCTTACACTTTAATAAGTCATGAGGTTCTATTGATTCATTATTAATTAACTTATCATTAAAATCAGTAATAAGTATAAAGTTTTCTTTAGCTCTAGTTATAGCAACATAGAATAATCTAATTCTTTCAGATATAGTTTCTATATCTTGTTTTTGTTTATATAACTTATACATGAATGTAGTATCTATACCATCATTATTGAAAGGTACTAATAAACCTAATTCATTATCGATTACGAATTTACCTGATCTATCTTTCATGAAATTAGTTGCTAGATAAGGCATATAAACATAGTTAAACTCTAACCCTTTAGATCCATGAATTGTCATGATAGTAACAGCATCTTTATCTGATTGTTCTATCTCCATTTGAATATCATCATCATCTGATGAAACAATATCATTAAAGTATTGTTCCATAGTGTAGATATCCATACCAAACTTATTTAAATCGTTTGATTGTTTAATAAAATGTTCTAGTTTAGCTAATCTTTCATCTATATTACCAACACTTATAGTTTTATTGATAAAATCAAATTCATCTATTAGTTTATATAATATTTCCTTATTTGATAGTGAATCAATATAATTAGATATCTCTTTTAACTTAATATATAAATCAGTATCTTTAAACTTTCTTAACTTAATTGCATCATATATTTCTTGATCATCCATTTTGTATATATATGATCTAGCAATAGATGCATATGCATGTTTAAATGGTTCTTTATATTCATTTTTCTTAATACATGTTAAACATGTAATTAAGTTCTTTAGGATATATATTTCATCATCATTCTTAATAGATAAACCTTTAGCTATATAAGCAGGTATTCCTTTAGATTCTAATACTTTCTTTAATGTTTCAAATCTAGTAGAAGTATCTACTAGTATGCAGAAATCTTTATATCTTATAGGTTTAAATTCATCATCATTATAGGCATGACGATTCATCTTATTTTTTATATCATCTGCTATTATATATGCTTCTATTAAATCATTCTTATATTTTTTATCTTCGTTGTTATAGTTAAGAATAGATAAATTATAATCTACATCTTTATCTATATTCTTATCATAATCAACTTTTCCATGTTCCATCTTATGTGTTGCCTTATAATTAGCTCCACCTATTTCATCAAACATGATAAGTGAGAACATATCATTTATATTGTTAATAACTTCTCCTCTAGATCTAAAGTTAGATGTTAAATCTATTTTATATCCACCTTCATTATGAGAGTAGCTATCATATTTAGATTTAAATAACTTAGGATTAGCATTTCTAAATCCATATATAGATTGTTTAATATCTCCAACCATATATAAGTTATTATTTTCAATATAACTAATAAATTCATCTTGTATATCATTTGTATCTTGATATTCATCTATAAGTATTTCATGAGTTTTATTCTTTATTTCATTTCTTATATCTTTATGATTCCTTACTAGTTCTATAGCTTTAAATGCTATATCAGTAAATTCATATGAGTTATGTTCTTTTTTAAACTTATTCATTCTATCATCTAATTCAAGTATGATATTTTTAAGTTCTATAACATCATCATATGTAGATAAATAGTATTCTTTTAAATCTTTTCTATAATAATTTAATTGAGTACCTAATGATTTATAGATGTCAGTATAAGTTGAATCTTTTATACCTTTAATATATTCTTTATCATCATATGTATTTTCTTTTATAGTACTTACTTTAATAGATGAATAATTATCTATTAATTCATCTAATGATGTAATTGATTGCATCAAAGATAATACTTTATTGTTATTTTCAATTGTTTTCTCATCACTTGAATGTTCAACAAATACTTCGAATACTTCAATTAACTTATTAAACTCATCAAATATATTATTTTCATATTCATCTAACTTATTTTCAATAAATTCATCAGTATAATATGAATCTATATTTAAGAATTTATCTTTATTAACTATATTAGTATATTTACTATATATTTCTATTATATCTTTTCTTAAATCTTCGTCATCTTTATAACATAAGTTATTAATTAGTTTAATATATTTCTCATCTTGTTTCTCATATTTATCTTCTAATATTTCATCTAATATATTTCTTAATTCTGTTTTAGCTATAGATGAATCTATTATATTAAAGTTTTTATCTATATCTAATAGATATGAATACTTATTTACTAATGAATGAGCAAATGAATCAAATGTAGATATATAAGCTGAATCAATATATTTAGCATCTTCTACATTATTCTCTGTTAATATTTTTCTTATTCTTTCTTTCATTTCATTAGCAGCTTTTTTAGTAAATGTTAATATTATTAAATCATTTATAGATGTACCATCTTGTACTTCTTTTAAAACTCTTTCTTTAAGTACAAAAGTCTTACCAGATCCTGCTCCTGCGGAAACGATAATGTTACATCCATTTTTTTCTATTGCTTCTTTTTGTTGTGGTGTTGGATTACTCATTATTATCATCTCCTTCTGTTGTATATAAATAGTTATAATCTGATTCTTTCTTATAACATACATCACGGAATGGGCAGAACTTACATCCATCTTCTTTACCATCATTTAAATTAATTGGTTTAATATCAAACTTAGCATCATACACATCATTTATACATTCAACCATTAGATTCTTAATACTATTCTTTATATCTTCTTTTTCTTCTATAGTATATTCTCTTTTAGCTGAAGTAGTCATGATATCTTTAGGATTAATAGATGCTATTTCATTTGTATATGCTGGATTATATATACCATCTAGTTTTAACTCATTCTTTCTTAATTCTAATTGAGTTTTCTTAACGTCTTTTTTATTATTACCAGTTAATATATGTTGTAGATAAATACCTGCTACATTTAATTCAGGATTAATAGTTTCAAGTAAATACATATAAATAGGTAATTGAATATGTAATCCATAATCAAATGTTTCTCTTTTTATTTCATCAGATGTACCTGTTTTATAATCAATTACAAATACATCATTTTCAACAACTATGCACTTATCAACAAATCCTTTAATGGTAGCATTTGTTTTAGTATCTAATCCTATATCTTGTGTTTTAACTAATACTTCTTTTTCATGCCATTCAGTGAATCCTGGATCTAATTGTTCATATTGTTCTTTAATTATATCCATGATAGTATGTATTTCTTGTCTAACTTTTTCAATAAAGAATGTATCTTTCTTATTAAAGATATATTTATTTCTATCATCATCAGGCAAGTTATTATTATCATTTATAAACTTATCATATACTTCATCTATATCTTTAGTATTATCAGTTAAACATATCTCTAATACATAATGGAATAAACTACCTATAAATAGATTATTATTCTTAGTAAATTCATTTATATATAATACATTATTACAGTAGAATCTAAATGGACATTTAAAGTAATTAGACATACTAGAATATGAATAATTAATACCTTCTATATGTGTATTTAATCCTGTGAATTTATTATCATATTCATTATAATTAATCTTATAATTATTCTTTAAGATAGGAAGTAATTCATCATCTATTTTAAACTTAATTAAGTTATCTAACTTCTTAGCATATGCTAGTTTATTTATATCATTAGAGTAATTAGATATATAATTCCTTATATCCTCTTCTTTAAAATATTCTTTAACTAAATATGAAGGCATATAACTATCAAATAAAGAAGATAGTTTATATGTTATAGTTAAGTTCTTTATACTCTTAATAGAGTTAACTAATGTATCCTTATATATAATATTTAATTCATTTGTATTCTCTAAAATATTAGGTTTAATCTTATCATCTATATAATCTTCATCTTTTTTAATCTTAGGAAATACTCCTTGATTAAAGTTCATTAAGAATACATATTCATCATCATTAAAGATATTATCATATATATCAGTTGTTACTATTTCTTGTTCCATATGAACTGATGGAAGAGTAGTAGTCTTAGCTTCTTCTATCATGATATCTTTAACATCTAGATATGATGATGCCCAGTAGTATTTATTAACTAAAGAGAATAACTTATCATATATAACTTTATTAGATTCATTATTGTTTATATCAAATACTCTTTCTATTTCTTTAAATAGATCATTTATATTATCATTTAGATTATTAAAGAAATACTTTGATATAGCTGTATCATATAAGATATTTTCATTCTTAATAAAATATGGAATATTATATGCTTTAAATATTCTTCTTATAGTAAAATCATATTCTTCATTTAATCCTGTTATATATATTTTATTTAAAGGTATACCTTGATTAATTAATTTAGCTATTTCTTCAGCAACATATAGTACTTCATCTTCCATAGTTTTTGCTTTATGTACTACATGTTCATATTCTTTAACTTCTTTATTTATTATTTCTACATCTATATATTCCTTAGATAGATCTAATAAATAATTATTAAACTTAGTTATATAATCAAATCCATATACATATATCTTATTCTTAGATTTTAATAAGTCTTTAAATAATTCATCTTTAATTAATAGGTTATTATCTAATAGATAATTCTTTAACTCTAATAGCTTATTTAACTTATCTACTTTATATTTATCTTCAGTTAAATAATACATGTTCTTTATTAAATCTTTTGAAAGTCCATATGAGATATTTTCTTTATTCATTAAAGAATAAATAGTTTTGTTATCATAGTCAAATAAAAGACCTTTTTTAAGATCATTAAAAGAGATTATTTTTATATTTAATAATAATCTATTATCATCTATATAATCTAATATTTTATCTTTAATATTACTAGGTATTAATAAAAAAGAATTGCTGTCTAAATCTTTAATAAAGTCCATGATTATCACCTATAAATATTATATCATTAAAAAAAGTTAAGTGATTACTTAACTTTCTATAATTATTATTTTATTCACCTATAGGTTTAGAATCATATGATGAAGTTAAACCAAAGTAATCTTCCATGGTAATCCAATTACCATTGTTGTATAGTTTTTCAGCAAGTTCAGTACCTACATATCTAAAATGCCAAGATTCATACATATAACCTGTTTCATTATCTTTACCCTTAACATATCTTAAGATAAATCCATATTTATAAGCATTTTCAGATAACCATTTAGCTTGATTAGTGTTATCAAATCCAGATGTAATACATGCACCAACATTTCTATCACATACATCAAATGCTAAACCAGTTTGATGTTCTGAATAACCAGGTCTAGCTGAATATGTATCAGCTTTCTTTTGACCATCATTATTAACATATCTATTATAGATACTCTTTTGAGTACTATATGATCTAAATCCAGATGCTACATATAAGTTAAATCCTTTTTCTGATTTAGCTGCAGCAAACATTTTATTAGCAGCTTCATTTACAGTTGAGTTTAATTTACCAGGACTATATGTTTCAGGTAAATCATATGTTTTATTAGCTACTAGGTATCCATCTACATAATAAATACCATCAACTAGTTTTACTTCATATCCTTTAGGTGTTTTACCTACAACTTCACCACCTGTAGGAGTTAAGATTTTATCATAGTTATAATCATTAGTAGCCTTAGTTGTTTTCTTTGTTGTACTTTTCTTTTCAGTAGTCTTAGTTGTAGTATCTCCTTCTTTAGTTGTTATATCACCAGATGTAGTAGTTGATGTTTCAGTAGGTATATATTTCTTTAAAGGTGACATAGTGAATATAAATAGTCTTATAACAAATAGTATTAAAGCTATTACTATAGCTACTATAAAACCATATAAATAATTTCTTTTATTCTTCTTTCTTTTTAATTGAGTCATGATATAAATTATAAAATATATTAAAGGAATTAATCCTACTATTACATAACTTATTAATTCAATATTATTCATTTTTACCTCCTATATTTAATTTCTTAAATGTTTCTCCTAACTTATCATTTATTTGTAATGTACATCTAACATTAACAGGATCTTTATTAATTATTATTAAGTTTTTACCATTGAAAGCATTTATCATACCAGCTGCAGGATAAACTGTAAGTGAAGTTCCACCTACAATTAATGTATCAGCATTACCTATTGCTTCAATACTTTTATTAAATGCTTCTTCTGGTAACATCTCACCATATAATACAACATCAGGTTTAATCATTCCTCCACATGTACATATGACTTTATCCATCTTTAATATATCATCTAGTGAATATTCTTTATTACAATTAACACAATGATTTGTATTAATTGTTCCATGTATATGATATATATTCTTACTTCCTGCTTGTTCATGTAAGTTATCTATATTTTGTGTTACTATTGCTTTTAATTTACCCATACTCTCTAATTTACTTAAGAATTCATGAGTATAATTAGGTTTAATATCAGGATATATCATCTTATCAAAGTAGAATCTGTAGAATTCATCATAGTTATAGTAAAAAAAACGATCAGATAGTATCAACTCTGGTGGATAATCATACTTTTGATTATATAAGCCATCTTGTGATCTAAAATCAGGTATACCAGATTCTGTAGATACCCCAGCTCCTCCAAAGAAAACGATATTATCTGATTCGTTTATAATTCGTTCTAATTCTTCAATCATTATTTATTAGATTTAATAGTATTAAATATAATTAATCCTATTCCTAATACTTCTATAACTATAGATACAATAACCATGATATCTATAATATTCTTAGTAACTATATTTGCAGCATTTAGGTATGTAGTAACAATTAATACAACTAATCCTAATAATACTACACCTAAACCAATATCAATTCTTTTTTCACATTTCTTAGATTTATCAACCTTAGTTTCTTCTTTAACAGGTTCAACAGGTTTTTCTTCTTCTACTTTAACTTCTTCTAAAGGTCTTCCTTCAATTTTAACTTCAACAGGTTCTTCAACTTTTTCAGGAATAATTACTTCTGGTTCAACCTTAGTTTCTTCAGTTTCAACAGGAGCAATAACAACGTCTGTTTCTTGTTCAACAACCTTTACTTCTTCAACTTTAGGTAACTCTTTAACTTCTGTCTTCTTAACTACCTTTTTTGTTTGTTTCTTCTTAGGTGCTGTAGAAGTTTTCTTAGGAGCTACTTTTTTATTTGTATTTTTTCTAGTACCAGTTCTTTTTTTAGTGCTAGTATTTCCTTTTTTAGTTGTTCTTTTAGTTGTGCTAGTTTTCTTTTTCTTTTCCTCAGCCATTTTATATCCACCTCTAGATAATATTATAATACATATTAAAAATAATATCTATTTATATTATAATATTTATAGGTGATTTCTTATGAAGAAGTTGGATATTATTTATGAAGATAAAAAAATACTAGTTATTAACAAAGAATATAATGTTTTAACTATAGGTACAGACAAAGATAAAATACATAATTTATATCATGAAGTAAGAGAATATTTAAATAAAAAGAATCAAAAAGTATTTATTGTTCATAGATTAGATAAGGATACATCCGGGGTAATAGTGTTTGCTAAGGATGAACAAACAAAAAAGAGATTACAAGATAACTGGGAATCATATACAAGAGAGTATAGAGCAGTTGTTCATGGTAAAGTAAAAGATGATAAGAAAAGAATAATAGAATATTTAAAAGAAAATAAAGAACATATAGTATATGCTACAAATAAGAATGAAGGATTAATAGCAGTTACCAATATAGAGGTAATAAAAAGATTTAATAAGGTAACATATCTTAATGTATTAATAGAAACAGGAAGAAAGAATCAAATAAGAGTAGCTTTAGCCAATCTAGGACATCCAATTCTAGGAGATAAGAAGTATGGACTTAAAGATAAAGCACCTAGAATGTTCTTACATGCTTATAAATTAGTTATAGATGGTAAGGAATATATAGCTAAATTACCTAAAGAGTTTAATATTTATGAATAATAAAACTACACTTATGTGTAGTTTTTATTAAAATGATCCTTCTTCCATATTACAATAACTCATCCTTATTATCGTCATCTCTAAACTCTAAGATATCACCAGGTTGGCATTTTAATACCTTACAAATACCTTCAAGTGTTGAAAATCTAATAGCTTTAGCTTTACCTGTTTTAATATTTGACATATTAGCAGTAGTTATTCCAACATTCTCTGCTAATTGATTTAATGACATTTTTTTATCTAACATTACATGATCTAATTTAATTACTATTCCCATAGTTTCACTCCCTTTGTATATCTTATTATAACATTTTTTTATTGTTATTCAATACTATTTATTAAAATTTTCATAATAATCTCTTTCAGATAATATATCTAATAGATTATTTAATACATCATCATTAGTTTCATCATATACATTTTCTATTTTATAGATTAATTCATTTAAACTCTTACATGATAGATAATCTATATTATATTCTTTTAAGATATCAATTTGTTCTTCTGATAACATTAATCCATTAGGTAGAGTTTTCATCATAGTATAATCTGGATTAATTTCTACATCTATATTATCCATGATTAATTAAAGTAGATACATCAAAGTTATTTAAGAAATAATAACCTGCATATACTACAACACCAAATATTAATAACATAAATAATGCAGGTAAAAAATCTTTAATTGATATACCTTTTTCTTTCTTTACTACTTTAGGCATTTCTACTTCTTTTTGAATAGGAATAGCATTAGTATCTACTATTTCTTCATCAAGATCATAATAGTTTTGCCCATGAAGTGCTATTTCAACTTCTTCTATCTTTTTATCAAAGTCAGCAACAAAATTATTATTAGCATCAAATAGTTTAATTGTATCTTCATTACTGTACATATCTATCAACTCTATCTCTTAAAAAATAATAGCATAATATATTCTTAAAAACAATCATATTTGTTTACTAAGATTTATCAAATATGATAAAATGTTATAAGAATAGGAGGCTTAAAGATGGAACAAGTTATTAAAACATTTTTAGATGAACTAAATGATCGTGTTAACTTAATTACTTCAATGGATGATAAACTTGATTCATCTAAAGTTGACCAATTAAAAAGTATAATAGATAAGTATGGAGTATTAGATTCATCTAAGTTTAATAAGGAAGATTTAGAGTATGTATTAAGTATTGTTAATACTGAATCTACTACTGATAATAAGCTTATAGATGAAGCTATAAATCAGTTTATTGATGATTTTAATACTGCAAAAAAAACTCATATAACTACTACTGAATCATCAGTTAATAAATATAGAAAATATATTGATATCTTAAATGGTAATGATAGAGAATTATTTATTGATTTTGATGAGTTAAATGAAATAATGAGTGAGTTAGGAACACCAATCCCAGATAAATGGAAAATAATATCATACATAAATGAATGTAATATTAATAATAATAAAGATATGATTACTTTATTAAATCTAAATAGCAAGTTAAATACATATAATAAATTATATTTAGATAATAAAGATTTAAACAATTATATTGAGGAATCTATTAAAGATTTAAATATTGATATAGATATGATTCCATCACTTTCAAAGAAAATAGCAAATAATACATATGATGAAAATAAAGTTAAGAATGCTATGAGTACTATTATATTAAATAAACTATATAATGAGTTAAGTGAATCAACTGATGATAAACAAAAGGATAATCTACAAGAGATGATTAATGATACTTTAAATTATATAGATGATTATGAAGATAAAATAGTTAATCCAATTAAAGATATTATTATTAATTATGAAGATTTATTAAATGAAGAAATTAATAAAGGTAATGATATAAATACATATTTAGATATATCTGTAGATGATTTGGAAAAACTAGTAGGTGATAGGGATAAAGCATTAGCTTTAAAGAAATTACCTTTAATTAAGAGTATGAAAGATACTATAAATTCAATAGATGAATGTGATAAGTCTAGTGATGATTTAATTAATTATCTTAATTTATTAAATGATTTAAACAAACTATATACTGAAACAAATTAATAAAGAAAGAAGAATAAAGAATGAATAAGGGAAAGGAACTTTTAATTGATATAATACTATCTTATCAAGATAAGTTATCAACGATGGATGATAGTTCTATATTAATATCTGATGTTGATATTATAGATCTATACAAGAAAATCAAAAGTGATAAGTATTATTTGGGTAATGTCAGTAATGAATTAATTGATGAAGTTATATCTATTAATAAATATAAATCTCATTTTATATTTGTTAAAAAGTTATATCAATTAAGAGACTTATACCTTGATAAGCTTAATGATAAAGAAATTAAAGATAAAGAAGATAATGTTAAAACATTAAATACATTCTTAGAATTATTAGATAATATAATTGAGAAAGATAATAATTATATTCAAAAAGAACAAACAATTATAAGATTAAATAACTTAATAAGTGCTATTAAGTATAATGAAATAATAAATGATCAAGAATTAATTGAAGTCATAACTAAAGAGTATGATGAATTAAAATATGATCAAAATATGCTTACAATCATGGAATATGTATCTAGACATAACGTTAATATATTAAATGTTAAGACATTAGAAGATACTATTAATCTATCAGGTGAATTAAAATTATCTGAATTAGATGATGAAGTAAGAGAAGTATTAAATAAGGTAGAAATTAATTATAATGAATTATCTATAGATTATAAGTTATTAATTAAGAATACACCTAAAGAACATATCATTAATACTTATGAATTAATTAAACATAATAAGGTAGAAGACTATGGTATTCTTCACTTAATAGATAGAAAAAGTGATGAACATAAATTATTAATATTGTTGTTATCTAGTATAACTATTATTAAAGAAATAGTAGATTTATTTAGAGATAATAATAATGATATAGATATAAAATCTTTAAAGATAGTTATAAATAAATTATTACCTGTATTTATTAATAAAGATAATAGTTTTTATGAGCCTTTATATAATAACTTTATAACTAATATTAAATTGTTTAATAACTTAAATATTAATATAAGTGGATTATTAAAGAAGAGTCCAATGATATTTATTGTTGATCCTGAAAGATTAAAGAATGAATTAAATATTATTAATAATAAATATAAAGTTGATAAGAAGAAAATAATTAATAAGTTATATAAAACTATATCTTTAGACTTAGATCTTGTATTAACTAATATAGAAGTATTAAAGAAATATATAAATATTAATAAGTATTTATCTGGAGATAATTATAATTTATTAAAAGTAAAAGATTTAGATAAGAAGATTATATATTTAAAGGATAAATATGAAATAAATAATGAAGAAGATATCTTAAATAATTTAATTAAAGAAATATATGATAATAAAAATATATATGTATGGGGTGATGAAGATGCTTAATTATTTATTAGATTTAGAAATATCACCAGAAGAAATATATGATATTAATCATACATTAGATAAAGGTACTATTGAAATATTAGAGATATCTAAGAATAATGTTAAAGACATATTAAGATTCTATAGACTAAAAGGCGTAACTAATATATGTGGATTAATTATAAATAGACCTGATTTAGTTCTATTAAATATTGATGAAGCTGATAAGAATATAAATAAATTAGAAGATGGTTTATTTGTAGAATTAGTTAATAATAATATAGAAGACTTAATAGTATTTGGGGTGTAATATGAAGAAATTGAAATATTTATTACTATTAATATTATTATTACCTATATCTGTATTTGCGTTAGATGATATTGATTTATATTCTAAAGCTTACATTATATATGATAGTACAGATGATAGAGTATTAATAAAAAAAGACAATGATAAACAAAATTATATTGCATCTACAACAAAGATGATGTCTATTCTAGTAGCCTTAGATAGTATAGATAATTTAGATACTAAAGTTACTATTGAACAATCATGGTTAAATACAGTTCCATGGGATGCATATAAGATGGGATTAAAAGCTGGCGATGAAGTAACATATAAAGATTTATTATATGGAACTATGTTACCAAGTGCAGCAGATGCAGTTAATTCACTTGCGATGGCTACAAATGGAAGTATTAGTACATTTGTTAAGAAGATGAATGATAAAGCTACTGAAATAGGTATGAAGAATACTAATTTCACTAATCCTATAGGTATGGATGATAATAGTGATATTAATCATCATTCAACAGCAGATGATTTATTAGTATTAGTTAAATATGCTTTAAAAGATGATAGATTTAAAGAAGTATACGAAACTAAAGAATATACTTTAACTAATGGATTTAAAGCAGTAGCGTCATCTAAGTCATTTGGAGATCAAAAAGGAATAAATACAGACAGAATTATAGGAGCTAAGACAGGTTTTACTGATAAAGCAGGATTCTGTTTAGCTTACGAGTTTAAAGCACATGATCATACTTATTATGCTGTAACTCTTGGTGCCCCTGTTGAAAACTTCAGAGATTTTAAACATTTAAGAGATGCTAATACTGTAATTGATTATATTGAAAAGAACTATGAATATAAAACATTATTTAAAAAAGATGATGTTTATAAAGCTATTCAAGTTAATGATTCAACAATAGATTACTATGATGTTAAATATAAAGATGATTTAACTTTATTATTACCAATAGACTTTAAGATGGAAGATTTAAGAATTGAAAATGATTTATTATATGATATATCTTATAAGTTTAAGAAAGGTGATAAGTTAGGTACAGTTAAAATGTATTATCAAGATGAATTAATATATTCAGAAGATTTCTATTTAGAAGAAACTATTAAGCCTTCTATAATAGGATTTATTAAGAATAATGTTATATTATGTTCTATCATGGTAGTAGCATTTACTATACTTGTAATATCTTTAATGATATTAATAAAAAGAAAGACTAAAAAGATTGGTAAATAAGATATAAATGTGTTAATATATTTATATCTTTTCAATTGGCCTGTTGGTGAAGTGGTTTAACACATAGCCCTCTCAAGGCTACATTCATGGGTCCGAATCCCATACAGGTCACCAATTAGATAATAAGAACCTTAATAGGTTCTTTTAATTTACAAAATAAATAAAAGTATACTATAATACTATATATTTTATAAAAGTAACTCTTAAAAAGAAATAAGTGATAATATGAAAGTAACTAATGTAAGAAGTGTATATTCATACGTAAGCAAAGGTCTACTTATAGGACATGGTAAAACAGCTTTTTGTTATAGATTACCAGATAATAGAGTATTAAAACTATATGTTAATACTATAAGTAAGAGAGAATATTTTGATAAATATGAAGATATGGTAGATCATTTAGCTTTATTAAGTTCAGTCTCTAATGATTCATTTGTAGGACCTGAAGAAGTATTAATAAAAGGTGATAAAGTGATAGGCTATATTTATCCTTTTGTTGATGGATGTACTATAAAAACAATGAAGAGTAGTACTAGTTTAAGTTCTTTATATCGTAATTTTAATAAGCTAATTGAAGATACAATTGAAGTAGGTAATAATAAGTTTGAATTAATAGATGTTCATAATGAAAATATATTATTCGATGGTGATAATTATTATGTAATTGATTTAGATCAAGGTAGATTATCAAATAATGATGTTGATCCAGTTAAACATACAGTTAATAAAAATATAAGAGAAGTACAAGAAACAATCATTAATACAATGTTTAAAGGAGATAATAATTATATATTAAGTTTTTATGATTATTATTTAGATGAACTATATAGAAGTGTTAATTGGAGAGATGATAAGCAAATATATGATTTTTTTAAAGCATTAAAGGATAAATGTAAATCATCAGATCCATCACTTGGTGAAGTAAGAAGAAAAGTTAAAACAAGAATGAATTTTAATGAATATAAAAGACCATTTTAATGGTTTTTATTGACTATTATTATAAATAGAATATAATAAAAAATAATTAAGGGGAGTATTTATGGAAAAAATTAAATATGTTTTAAAAAATGGAAAAGTAGATGAATATCGATTAGGTACAGGTGAAAGTAATTATAATGGATCTTATTATTTATCTGTATCAACAATGTTTGATGATGTTGTACCAATGAAAGTAAGTGATAAACCAGTTTCATTAATGGAATCATTTATGAATCAATTAAAGATGAAAGATTATCAAATATATAATTCATTAATCAATAGATTGATGGGTGCAGTTATTACTGCAAAAGATGCTGATGACTTATGTGATGTAACAAGAGAAAATTCATTTTATAAAATAATTACAAATGCATATAGAGTTTATTGTAATTCACATAATAGAAAAGTAGATAAATTAGTGTTTAATAATTCAATTGAATATATGGCAACATTATCTAGATTATCTATTAGACGTTATATGGATGATTTCTTTAATTCAGTAGAAGATACAAATAGATTAAAAAAATTATCTGCATTTGATGCACTTAAAGTATCAAATAAAAGAATGTCAGCTATAAGTAATTCTAGATTAAAAGAAGATGAAAAATTATCTGGATATATTAATAATTTATATATAGAAGGATTAAATAGATTTGAAGTAGATAGTAAAGATCATAAATGTTTTAAATGTCATTGGAAACGTACAACAGATTGTCCTAAATTATCTCATGTTGGTATTGATGCAATAACAATAGATAACCCAATATTAAAAGATATGTTAATTGATGCTACACAAGTTGTATCTATTACTGAAGATGAAGAAGGAAATAAAAAAGTAGAAACAGATTCATGCATTGTTAGAGATTGTAGAAGATATAGATATTTTGAACAAAAATATAATGAAGAACATAAAGATGATGAAAGTAAATATGTTAAAGAGCAATCATCAAAAGATGTTAAAACACTTAAACGTATATTAACTGATAAAAAATAGGCTATAAGGCCTATTTTTAGTTTACAAACAAACAAATATTTGCTACAATACTTTCGAGCGAAGAGCTCCTTGCTTATATTTAAGTATAAGCCGAATAGACCACAAGGAGGTGTAATAATGAATAAGTATGAAATGATGTTTATTGTAAAAGCTAATTCTGATGAAAAAGCTATTACAAAAACTGCAGATGCTCTTAAGTCAATTATTACTTCAATGAAAGGTAAAATTGTTGAAGAAAAGGATTTAGGAAGCAAAGAATTAGCTTATCCTATTAAAAAGGAAACAGTTGGTTACTATTTTGTAGTTGACTTTGAAGCTAACGCTGAAACAGTAGCTGAATTAGACAGAAAAGCTAGAATCGACGAATCTATATTAAGACATTTAATTATCAGATTAGATGAGGAGTAATTTATGAATAATGTAAGTTTAATTGGAAGATTAACTCAAGATCCAGAATTAAGAACAACTTCTACTGGATTATCAACAACTAGATTTTCTATAGCTGTTGATGGAAGACCAACTGCAAGTGGTGAAAGAACAACAAATTTCATCAATATCGTAGCATGGAGAGGACAAGCTGAAAACGTTTGCAAATATTGCAAGAAAGGCTCACAAGTAGGAGTAACAGGTTATATTCAAACTGGATCATATACTGCTCAAGATGGTACAAAGAGATATACAACTGATGTTGTAGCTAATCAAGTAACATTCTTAGGTAGCAAATCAGCAAATGATGCTGATGAAACAATATATGATGTTGGTAGTGAAACACCAGATGAAGGTACTGATTTAACAGGCATTGAATCAATGGGTGATGAAACAGTATTATCTGATGAAGAATTACCATTCTAGAAAGGAATAATAGAAATGGCTGAATTTTTTAGAAAGAAAAAGAAAGTTTGCCAAATGTGTGCTGGTAAAGACGTTGATTATAAAGATGTTAATATAATCACTAAATATATAAATGAAAAAGGTAAAATTATGCCTAGAAGAATGACTGGAGCTTGCTCTAGACATCAAAGACATATAGCTAACCAAGTTAAGAGAGCTAGATTCATGGCATTAATACCTGATGTTAAATAATTAAGATACTTAAATAAGTATCTTTTTTTATTGCAATTTCATTGTATTTATATGGTCTCTTTGATAAAATTATTATAGTATGGATAGTAGTAGAGGGACGGGATACTATGAAAGATTTTTTTAAGGTGCATTATTTTAAAATTTTAGCAATATTAAGTGTAATAATATTGTTTATTTTTGGTTTTATTATTTTTAGTGGAAAGATGAATAAAACATTAGCGGATAATCAAAATAGACAACATACATATGCAAGATATAATGAAGGAGATGAAGCGATTCAAGGAACAGAATATGTTACCTTTGATGCATTCTTCCTTGATGATTATGATAATGATGGCAATGCTGATATCGTTCGTGGTAGCGATATTGAAATTGGACAAACAGACAAGTTATACTTTGAGTTAAAAGTATTAGGTGATGTTAAATTAATTAATGGTAAAATAACATTTGTTAATTCCAATGCTAGAGTTGCTGGTGTTCTTAATAAAGGTGCATTAGTATCTTCTAACCAAAGTAGTACGGATTTTAAAACTATAACTTTAAATGAACTTAATAATGGTTTAACTATAACTAAACCAATGAATATATATGCTAGATTAACTGATGATTTAACATCATATTCAGGAATTAACCAAGTAGTATTAACTGGTACTGTAACAGACCTATATGGTAATGTTTTAGCTGATATTGAAAAGACAGTTGATTATACAGTTGACTGGTATGGTGATAATGTTACTGCTACAGTAACTGGATCTGGTAAATTTGATGAAATACATCCAAATCAAAATCCAGTAGTTAATTATACTGTTACATCATCAGAAACAGCTGGTCAATTATTCTTAAAAACTGCTTATCTTGAAGGTACAGTCAGCCAATTAAATGGTCGTGATCCTGAAAGTGTAGAAATATATGGTTCTGATATAACATATGATTACAATCCAACTACTAGAAAGTTCACTATAACTAAAGAATCAGAGTTAGACGGAACACTATTAACGAAAAAAGCATATGATTATAAAAATGAATTAGTAAGTTATAACAACTATCAAGTAAGAGTAACATATCCATATGATGAAACAGATGAAGAAGGATTTACTTCGTTATCTGTAAGTTCTTGGTACGATGCTTATAATAATGATATGGGTGTTGATAGCGTTAAGACAAGTACAAAAGCATCAAGAATCATATCTGCATCATTTGTTAATCAAAAACCAGGTGGATCTCTTCCAATCGATAGAAGAAACAGTATATCTGTTGGTACTAAATCAACTATATTAGATGCAAATTATGTAGATAAGACTGAAGCCACAAGTATTTATAATGGTGCTAATATTGAAGAGCCTTTCGAAGATTATCGTGTCAATTGGCATGTATATGTTCCATCGATTCTTAATGATGAAAATAAAGGTGGAATGACATATACATTAAAACTTGAAGATAACAATGGAGATAAACTAAATAATACATTCGCATTTAGAAACTATGTTAAATATAAATCTATAAGTGTTACTGGTTTAGCATCTGCATTAAATGTTAATGGTACTATTAGAGTAGTTAATGCTGATACACATGAAGTTGTTCATGTATTCTATGCTGGTAACTGGAATACTCCTTATACTTTTGAAAGTGATGTAAGAAGTATTGAATTATATGTAAATGGATTTAATTATATTAAAGAATATGTTGATGCAAATAATTACCGTAGTCAATTATCATTTGGAGTTAATATGACTAAAACTATTGATAACAATAGTATTGTACAATATATTCCTCAAGAAGACTTTGAAACATATGGAACAATTACTTCTATAATGAATCAAACTATTTATAATGGAAATGAAATAGTTAAATATAATAATTTAGATACAAATAGTTATACTGGATATGCATCATACGTTAATGCAGAATCTCAAGCATACTTATCAATAAGTAGATCACAAGTATATACTACAGAAGAGTCTGAAGTAACATTTACTATTACAACTAATGAATTAGATGATATCTCAAGAGGATTTAAAGATGGTGAATATTTCATCTTAATGCCAACTGAAATATTAAATGCAAAAATAGTAAGCGTAACAGCTGCTGAAGGAAATGCAACTATAGTTGGATCTTCAGTTGGAACAACAAGTGATGGAAGAAAGTATATTAAATTAATAACAAGCAATAGTAGTCCTGGAAAACAAAAATTAAATATTAAAGCTAAGTTATTGCCAGACCCAAGAAAGACTGATAAGGGTGTATCATTTACTTTATATGCATACAATCCTAACTGCCATAACTATAGATATAAAGCAACAGATACATTTGATATAAATGGTAATAATGATAAAGAAGAAAAAGTAAGTTATGCGACTGCTTCGTTAACTTTATCTGCACCAAACGAAATGATTACAACATCTATCTTAAAGATGTATGATAATTCAGGAAATATAATTGTTGCACCTTTAATAGCAGAAGTTGACCCAGTAGAATATGATCCTGAGGCAACAGTAGAAGTAGGTTTAACAAATAATTCTGAATTTAGTGTTGATAATGTTAGAGTTGTTGGTAAGTTAGCTTACTATGATAATACTTATGTAATAGGTGAAGGATCACTTGGATCACAATATAATGTTCAAATGACTAGTGATGGAATAACTTATCCAGAAGAATTAGAAGGTAAAATACATATTTACTATTCAGAAGTTGAAACACCAACTGATGATTTAAATAATTCAGCTAATGGATGGACAACAAAAGAAAACACTGACTTCACAAAAGTTAAATCATATTTAATTGTGTTAGATAATTATACAATGGCAAGAGGTAAGAGCTTAACATTCTCATACAATATTGAAATGCCAATGAATACTGCAGATATTAATAAGGTTACATATTTTACTCATGGTGTATATTATAATTTAATTACTGAAGCTGGTCTTCATGCATCATCTGTAGGTGGATCTAAACTAGGTATTAGAATGTCTAGACAATATAATTTAGAATTAACTAACCTAAAATCTTACGGTGAAAGAATTATAGATGGTTCTAAGTATATCCTTGAAGATGATGAAGGAAATCAAACAATTCTTTCAACTAATGCTTCAGGTAAAGCTACAGTTAATGATTTATATATTAATAGAACTTATAGTTTAAAACAAATAAGTGTTAAACAACCATATATATTAGATGAAGAACAAAAGACATTTAAAGTAAAAGACGATGAAAATAATGCTTTATCTATTGAAAGCAATGGAACATTTAAAACTATAGAATTATCTAATACAAAGAAATTAGTAATAGATCATGAAAATGAAACAAAATATACATTAGTGATAAAGAATACAGATCTTGATACAGATGCTAATATTAGAAATGCATCATTTAAGTTAACAGGTAAAGGATATGAAGATGGTACAATCTTAACTACAAATGCAAATGGTGAATATACATTAAAGAATGTATATTTAAATGAAAGATATACATTTGAACAAGTAACATCAGATGGTTATTTAAGATTAACTAATAGTTTTGTTATTGATATAGTGAGAAATGATGAAACTGGTGAACCTGAGATTACTTTAACTAGAGTTCCAACATGGACTTCACCAACAACAAGATTATTTTCTAATTATTGTGGATTAACATATTATTCTAGTGATAAATATTATACACAAGAAAACTGGGATTGTAGTTGGAATTCAGGTAGATATATATATGGATATATAAATGTTGATTTAACTGGCTTTAAAGAACAATATCAAGTATCTTATGATGTATCATGGCGTGATTCGGGTAAAGGTACATACATGTATACTTGGATATTTGATGATAAAAGCGAATATCCTGGGCCTGGTTCTACGGGTGCAAAACCAACAATAACTATTAATTCATCTAGTTATAATGGTTCAGAAGTAAATGGAACATTCTCTACAAATCAAATATCAAGAAAAGTTGATGGCCAATGGGTTAACTTAAACTTTATGGGTGGAAAGTCATATGATGTGGTATTGTTTGAACGTAATGGTACAACTGGAAATGGTTTAAAAATTAGAAACATTAAAATTCAACCTGTAAGTGGTTATGATGAACAAGTAGCTCAAGAGTCTAAAATTAATGTGCCTTTAGATGATAATCAAAATGTATTACAAACTATTCAAGATAGTGATGATCAAGATTCTCCAGTATTAACAGTTCATGTTAAATCTAAAAAGATTCCAACTTATACATTAGAAGTAACTAAAGTAGATGCTGAGACTAATGAACCATTAGCTGGCGCTCAATATAAGGTTGAGGGCCCTGGTTTAGGCTCTGGGAAATATATTACTACTGATGCAAATGGTAAAGCTTCTATAGAATTACAAAAGAAATATAACCATGATGTTATAAATGATGTTGATTATTCTCAAATTGAAAATGTATATACTATATCTGAAGCAGTAGCACCTGTTGGTTACATGATTGATCGTAATACTATTGAATTTAATGGTATCCAAGTACTATCAGATTGTACATACGAACGTAATGGGTATACATGTGATTTTTCACAAGAAAATTTAACAGCTGCTATTACTACTTCAGCAACTGGTTTTGCAACAAATACATTTGATGCATCAACAAATACTGTTAAAGTATCACTAAAAGATTATCCAATAGTTAAGATAACTAAAAAAGACGGTGAAACTGGTGATTTACTTCCAAATACATTATTTGCAGTATACAAAATTGTAGATTATAATGGTGTAACTGTAGATGTGCCTGCTGTTGATCAAGCTGGTAAAGTAATTGGATTAGAAGTAGAAGTAGATGGTCAAAGCTATTATGTTGTTAAGACTGATCAAAATGGTAACTTAAATTTAAATTTACCTGCTGGTCAATATAAATTACAAGAAGTTCAAGCTGCTGATGAAAAATATGAAGTAACTGATGCTAAATACTATTTTGGTGTAGGTGAAACTGTACCATATAAAGCGGAAGGTATTGAATATGTTGATCATAGCATTAGAAATTTAGAGAAGGCTGATTATGCAACGTATTATATATTTAAAGGTTTAAAGAATAACTATAGTACTGTTGATGGTGGATATATTGAAATGATTAACAGAAGCATCAACAAATATGATGCAAATGGTAATCTTGAGTGGGCCACACCTGCTAAAGCGGATTATTTCTGTTCTTCAATGTCAGAATATATATATCAAGATGATCCTGATAGAAAGGAAATTTATCAATATAATACCGATATGTGCGAATTTTATGCATCAACAGCTAAGATAGTTGAGACTACAGATGGATATTTTGTTGCAATTTCAGATGAGTCTAGCGCTTGGGAATTTGACTTCGTAATTAAGTTAGATAAAAATGGTAATAAAGTATGGCAAAATCAAGATTATAGATACAAGTATTTATATATGATGTATGGTAGATACGAAGCAGATTCATCTACATATCCATCATATTATAAAGTTCCAGGTGATGACTCCCATGTATATAATTCAAGTGTTTCTATTGCAGGTAATATTAACTATCCAAGTATTGGTGATATTAATATAGATGCAAATGGAAATCTTTTGATGTTTTCTGAAATAGGTACATATAATTATACAAGTACTCAAACTATGTATGTTAATGGTGAAAATACAGGAGAATTTTCATACCATTATTATAATTATGTATATGAATTACCAGACGGAACAATCATGTATCCTGATACTGACAATGATCATTACGTTACGTCTACTTCAACATACAATAGTGAGACTCAACAATATGAGTATTCATTTCAACCAAGTACAAATAGTAGAAACATAATGTATATTTTTAAATATGACAGTGAAGGAAATTATATAACAAATATTAATTATACTGATATGTTGATTGATAAGTTATCTGAATATGTTGTTGAAAACAATTTAGGTACAGGATATTATACAAAAAGTAGTAGTGCTTATGGAGATACTGGTTATTCATATATAGGTAGATATAATGATGGATCGATTCTAACATCGGCATATTATGATGGCGATTATATATTATCTCTAGATTATAATCAAAGTAATCGTAATAGTACAAATAGTACTTCAGTTCTAATGAAATTAGATGAGAATCTAAATCCAGTTTATGTTGTCCCTGTTGGATTAAACGGATATGCTAATGCATTATATTATACCAGCATGTCTAAATCCGTATATCCTGATAATGAAACTGGCGGACTAATTTATGACGTTCCTTATATTACTGATTATGTTGGAATGGATCGAGACAGTAGTTCATATAAATTATTATCTCCAATGTCTTATGATATTCAAAAAATAAGGGATTGGGATGGAAATTTAGTATATCCATCTGGAAGTTATTTAATTAAGATTGACGGACAAGGTAAATTATCACATGCTGTAGAATATACAAGATCTAAATATGGTGAATCTGCAGAAGCTAATGATATTTTATATGGTGAAAATAATATTGAAAAACTAAATGGAACAACAGAAGCGTTATTCTATCCTATGGAAGATAATTCTTATATTATAGCTAAAGATATATATTCTTCTAACAATGGAAATAGAATTAAACTTGCTTCAGGTGAAATGGTAACTATTAACCCTAGCACAACATCTGTTATATACAAGATTAATTCTGAGGGTAAGATTGAATGGCTTAAACAAATTTCAGGAGCTGGTCCAAATGCAACACCAGTCAACTTTAGAGCTAACGGATCATATGGTTATGTATTGTATCCGTATATTGAAACAGATGATGATGGCAATTTAGTACTTCCATTTGCTTTATATGATAAGTATTCAGAAGTTGGTAACCCTGATTTCACTACAATTACAAATGATACAACTCAATCAAATCCAACTAAATGGTTATACTTAAAATATGCTTTATCAGATGAAGTACAACCATCAGGACCAGAAGCATATACATTAACACTAGAGAATAGAAGAAAAGAATTCAAGATAACTGCAGAAGCTAATGAAGGTGGAAAAGTAATAGTAACTAATCCAGATAATAATAATGAAGAGGTTGTTAACACTAACGCTAGTAAGAAAACAACATTAGAGACAGTAAAATATGGTGATAATAATATTTATAATATTACTATTAAACCAGATGCTGGCTATGTTATTAAGAGTGTTAAAGTAAATGGCAAAGATATTAATTATACAGTTAATAATGATTCATCAATTACATTAAATAAGATTAATGATATTAAAGAAGAAAAGAATATTAGTATTACATATGAATATGGTATGTCTCAAGTAATTGTTAAACATTATTTATATGGTACTACTGAATCAATCTTCAGTGATGAGATATTAACTGGACAAATATCAACATCATATACGACTGAACCAAATGTAACTGAACTATATAGTCTTGCTCAAGAGAATGGTGAAGATATACTTCCTGATAATATGGAAGGTATATATACTGTTGAACCTATAACAGTAATTTACTATTATACTGAGAATCAAGTTGCATTAAGAATTAATTATTATAAAGATGGAACTAGTGAAGAATTATTACCAACATCTGAAACTACTGCTCCAATTGGATCAGTATATGCAACATCAGCTGAAGTTATTCCTCATTATTCTGTATCAAGAGTACTTGGTAAAGAAAGTGGAGTCTTAAATAAAGACTTAACTGAGGTTACTTACATGTATGTTGAAGATGAAAATGCTAAGGTAGTAGTTAAATATGTTGATAAAGATACAAATGAAGCTATTGCTCCTCAAGTAGTAATGTCTCTTCCATATAATGAAGAATATACAACTAATAATGATGTAACAATTCCAAGTAATTATAGATATGCTTATTCTACACCTAATACAACTGGTAGAGCAGAACAAGCATTAACAGAAGTAATATATTACTATGAAAAGATACCATTTAATATAAGTGTTTATAAGAAGATTAATCGTTTAGTTATTAATAACGTTAATATTCCTATATATGATGAAAAGAACATGAATATCAGACCAGAAAAAACTGATGAAGTAACAGTTGATTATGCAATCATAGTTAAGAATACTGGTGACATTAAATCAACATTTAAAGTTGATGAAGAAGATATATTAGGATTCGTTATTAGTGATAAGAAAGAATTTAATATATCTGGTGATAAATATGAAGTAAATGTTGAATTAGAGCCAGGTGAAGAGAAGACTTATAATATTACTTATAAATGGAATCAAAAGAGTTATGGTATAAGCACTAATAATGTATCATTGAAAGATGTATCAAATGATTTAGGATTTGATGAACCTGATTCAGATGATAATAATTCTTCAGCAACAATTAAAGTGAATAAACCTGATACTCCACCACCAGCAACTGTACCAACAAAGAAAACAACAACTACAACAACAACAACTGAGGCTCCAACAACTGAAGAGTCTACAACTACAACAAGAAGAAAAACAACAACAAAGGCTCCTGAAGTTAAGGGTGAAGAAGTAGTTAAGAAACCATTCCCATGGTGGATAATTATAGTAGCTGTAACTGGTATTGGAATAATAGGATTATTAATCTGGTTATTACCAATCTTATTAAGAAAGACAGTTCTTGTAGCAATCTCTGGTAGTGTAGGTTCCGCAGTAGCAGCTAAGTTATTACAAGAAAGACAATGCAAAGTAACAGGTTTATTCATTAATAATGGAACTAACCTAGGACAATTAACTTATGCTAAACAAGTATGTAGTAAATTAGGTATTGATCTATACGAAGAAGCTATAGATAAACAAAAGATTGTTGAAGCTATTGCTCACAGTCCAAATGAAGATTTAGATAAGATATATAATAAAGTATTAATAGATACATTAAGAGATGTAGCTAAAGAACAACATATTAAATATATCTCAACAGGTACATATGCAACTAAGAAAGGTAACAGAATTGAACCTGGTATAAATCAAGTATTTGATGAATCAACTAAGTTATCATTATTAACTGATGAAGATATAAAGAAATTATTATTACCACTTGGTGAAATAGAATATCAAGAGATTAATAAAATAGCAGAACAAAACAATATAAACTATAATAGTAATAAACAAACTGCTATAGAAAAATTAGGTAATAATAATATACCTTCAAATGATAATAAATAATAAAAGGATATTAGTTTAAACTAATATCTTTTTTATTTTATAAGAGTTTTCAACACTATTAACAAATTATAGATATAAGGCTAAAAACATAGATTTTAAGCACTATTTTTTATATAATAATGTGTAGGAGGTAGTAGGTATGAAAGTAATATTACTCCAAGATGTTAAGAAACAAGGTAAGAAAGATGAAATAATTAATGTTTCAGATGGATATGCCAATAACTTCTTGATTGCTAAGGGCTTAGCTGTACCTTATAATGAAGCTAATAAAAAACAATTAGAAAGAACTATTAATAAAAGAGAACAAGCTGAAGAAAACTTAATAGAAGAGATGACTCTATTAAAGAATAAATTAGAGAAAACTAGTATTAAGTTTAAAGTTAAAACTGGTAAAGATGGAAGAATGTTTGGAACAATAACATCTAAACAAATATGTGATGAATTAAAGAATAAAGGATTTGATATTGATAAGAAAAAGATATCATGTGATCATACAATAGAATCACTTGGTACACATGTTGTTAATATTGAATTACATAAGAAGGTAGTTGCCAAGATTAATGTTAATGTAGAATAGGAGGAAAAATCATGAACAACCAAGAACCAAGAAACATCGAAGCTGAAATGAATGCTTTAGGATGCGCTTATCTTAATCAAAGTGCATTAGATAAAGTATGTGATGAATTATCTCCAGATATGTTCTACGATAAAAAGAATCAAGTAATATTCTCTGCTTTAAAAGAGTTAAGAGGTAGAAATGATAATGTTGATTCAACTATCTTAAAGAATGAAATTGAAAAGACTACACCTATTAATTCTGTAGGTGGAGTTGAGTATTTATCTGAAGTAATTGATTCTGTAGTAACATCTGCAAATGTTGATACTTATATAGATATTATTAAAGATAAATATTTAAGAAGAAAATTAATTGATACATGTACTAAGATTACCAAGAATGCTATGGATGAAAATAATAGTCAAGGTGAATTAATAGATTCAGCTGAGAAAGAAATATTCTCTGTAGCTAAACAAAGAAAATCTGGTGAGTTTAAGACTGCTGCAATGGTTGTAGCATCTGCTAAGAGACAATTAGATGAGATGGCTAAAAATGGTAAGGATATTACAGGTATCCCTACAGGATTTATTGATTTTGATAAATTAACTACTGGATTACATCCTAATGAATTAATTATCTTAGCTGCTCGTCCTGGTATGGGTAAAACTGCATTTGCATTAAATATTGCAGTTAATGCAGCTCTTCAATCTAATAAAGCTGTAGCTGTATTCAACTTAGAAATGTCAGATGTTCAATTAATGTATAGAATGATAGCAGCTCAAGGTGCTGTTGATGGTTATAAATTAAAGACTGGTAAATTAAACAATGATGATTGGAAAAGAGTTAATCAAGCAATGGATATATTATCTGATGCTCCAATTTATATTGAAGATACACCAGGTATAACTATTGGTGAACTTAGAGCTAAATGTAGAAGATTAGCTGAGAAAGCTAATTTAGGATTAATCATAATCGACTACTTACAATTATTATCTGGTGGTTCTAATTATGGAACTAACAGACAACAAGAGGTATCTGATATCTCACGTAATCTTAAAACTATGGCTATGGAATTAGGTGTTCCTGTTATAGCATTAGCTCAATTATCTCGTTCTGTTGAAGGAAGAGAAGATAAGAGACCAATGTTACAAGATTTAAGGGAATCTGGTTCAATAGAGCAAGATGCCGACTTAGTTGGTTTCTTATATAGAGATGATTATTATAAGAAAAAAGAAGGACAAGCTGAAAATCCAATTTCACTTGTTGAATTAATAATTGCTAAGCATAGATCAGGTTCAACTGATACTATATATTTACAATTTGAAAAGAGCATATCAGAATTTAGAACATCAGTGCAACATCCAGATAATAAGAATGAGGAATAATAGGAAGTGTTCTAAATGAAAGAAAAAGTAATAGGAACATTAATAACTGTCTTTATTGCTTTATTTGTACTTGTAGTATCTATTGGTACTAAATCATTAGGAGAACCTAATGAAGTATATCAAGTATATTTAAATGGTAAGAAGATTGGTTTAATTCAATCTAAAGATAGTTTATTAAGTCTTATAGATAAAGAACAAGCTAGTATTAAAGATAAATTTAATGTAGATAAAGTATATCCTCCTTCAGGATTAAACATTGAGAAAACATATACTTATAATAATAATTTAAGTGAGACTGAAGATATATATAATCAAATAAAAGAGTCTGACCCATTTACTATTAAAGGATATGTAGTAACAATTAATTATAATAATGAAGGTAAGGATGAAGATGAAATAAAAGAACCATTAAAGATAAATTTAATGGATTCTAGTCTTATTAAAACATCTCTACATGAAGTAGCTGAAACTTTTATTGGTAAGGATGAATTAAAATTATATGAGAATAATACTCAAAGTGAAATAACAGATACAGGTGAAATAATCACATCTGCTTATTTTGCTGAGACAATTACAATAAAAGAATCTTTAATGTCTACAAGTGAAAAGATATTTAATAATACAGATGATTTAACGCAATTCTTAATGTATGGTTCAAGTGAAGATCAACCTCAATACAAAGTTAAGGTTGGTGAAGATCTTAATTCAATAGCTGAAGATCATAAATTAAATATAGCAGAATTATTAATAGCAAATCCTAAATATCCATCAGGTAATGCTTTAATAGCACCAGGTGATATATTAAATGTAGGATTAATTAATCCTGTTGTAAGTTTTACTTATAGAAAAACAGTAGTAAGTAATGAAAAGGTACCATATAAAACAGAATATGTTGAAGATGATAATAAATATACTAGTTATCGTGAAACTAAGACAAAAGGTGTAGATGGAATAAGTAAGGTTACTCAAGATGCATTATATGTTAATGGTGAAGTTAAGAACCTTAGAATTGTAACTTCAGAGGTTGTTAAAGAACCAATTAATGAAGTAATTGTTAAAGGAACTAAGAAAGAACGTTCTTATGGTAACTATAATAGTATCACATTCTCAAGTGGTGATTATAGTTGGCCTACATTATCACCATTTATGATAGTTTCAAGATTTGAATATAGATGGGGTGTATTCCATAGAGGTATAGATATAACTGGTGCCGGAGGAGGTTCTGGTTATGGTTCTCCTATATTTGCTATAAGAGATGGTGTAGTTTATAAAACAGGTACTGGCGTTAAAGAGGGTAATTATATTATAATTAAACATGAGGGTAATATATATAGCCAATACATGCATTTATCTAAGATAGGTGTATCAACTGGCCAAAGTGTTAAAAAGGAACAAAAGATTGGCCAAATGGGACATACAGGTAAAGGTGTAACTGGTACACACTTGCATTTAGGTATATGGATAGGAGCTCCTCCATACTTACCTGGTTCTACTGTAGTTGACCCATGTAAGAGTGTATTTAGATGTTAATATTATATTTAACTTGAGTAAAAAGGAAGTGTAATTATATGAAAGAAAAGTTATTAGGTGTATTGATAACTTTATGTGTTACAGCTTTATTGGTAGCTATGTGGATGAGTAGTAAATCATATAGTAAGCCAAGTGAAGTATATCAAGTATATTTAAATGGTAAGAAGATAGGTTTAATAGAATCTCAAGATAGTTTACTTGATTTAATTGATAAAGAACAAGCAAGTATTAAACAAGCTTTTAATGTTGATAAAGTTTATCCACCTGCTGGATTAAATATTGAAAAGACATTCACTTATAATAATAAATTAAGTAATACAGAAGATATTTATAATCAAATAAAAGAAACTGATCCTTTTACTATTAAAGGGTATGTAGTAACAATCAATTATAATAATGAAGATAAAGATGATGATGAAAAGAAAGAACCATTGAAAATATATTTAATGGATTCAAGCCTTATTAAAACTTCATTACATGATATAGCAGCTACTTTTATAGGTGCAGATGAATTAAAGAAATATGAGAATAATACTCAAACTGAAATAAATGAAACAGGAGAGATTATTACATCAGTTTATTTTGAAGAAACAATAACTATTAAAGAATCATTAATATCTACTGAAGAGAAAATATTTAATAGTTCTGATGAATTAACTCAATACTTATTATATGGAACTAATGATGATCAACCTAAATATACAGTTAAGGTTGGTGAAGATTTAGCTAAGATAGCTGAAGATAATAAATTGAATATTGAAGAATTATTAATAGCTAATCCTAAGTATCCATCTGGTAATGCTTTAATAGCACCAGGAGATGTATTGAATGTAGGATTAATTAACCCATTAATAAATGTAACTTATAGAAGTACAGAAGTTGAAGATGCTCCAACTAGATTTACTACTGAATATCAAGATGATAAAACAAAATATGTTGATTATATGGTAGTACAACAAGAAGGATCAGATGGTGTTACAAGAATAACGAAAGATGTTCAATATACTAATGGTGAAATTAAGAAAGTTAGTATTACAAAACAAGAAACAATTAAACCACCAGTTAATAAAGTTGTAATTAGAGGAACTAAGAAATATCAATCATGGGGTGGTGGTGGAAATCCTCCTCAACCAGTTGGACGTGGTGACTTACTATGGCCAACAAATACTCCATATGTTATTACATCGTTCTATGAATATAGGTGGGGTACATTTCATAAAGGTATAGATATATCTGGTACTGGATGGTATTCACCAATTTATTCATCAACAGATGGTGTAGTTATAGCAGTTAATAATTCATGTGGTAATAAAGGTAGTATGAGAGATCATTGTGGTGGAAGAATGGGTAACTATGTTAAGATTCATTCTGATAAATTAGGTTATACATTTGTATATGGTCACGTTGCATCTAATATTAAAGTACATGTAGGTGATACAGTTAGACAAGGACAAGTAATAGCTTCAATGGCGATGTCTGGTCAATCAACAGGTGTTCACTTACATTTCCAAATAGAGGATTCAAGTGGTCAAACATACAATCCATGTAAGATGGGGTTAAGATGTTAGCGACAGTATTTGCATCAGGATCAAAAGGGAATATTACTTTATTACAAATTAATGATAAGAAAATATTAATAGATGTGGGGATGACATATAAGTATTTATGTGAATCCCTTGCATCTTATGATTTAAAACCTAAAGATATAACTCATATTTTAATAACACATGCACATCGAGATCATACAAGTGCATTAGATTCATTTATTAAATATAATGATCCAATTATATATATTACTCCTGAAGCATTAAAAGAAGTAAAGTTTTTACAAGAATATGATAATATATCGTTTGAGGATAAAACTATTATGTTAGACGATAATATTAAAGTAGAAACATTTAATACTTCACATGATGCTAAAGGATCTCGTGGTTATATTATAACTGTAGATGATAAATCAATTGTATATGTAACAGACACAGGATATATTAATAGAAAGATACTACCTAAGATAACTAATAAAGAAGTATATATATTTGAATCTAATCATGATGTTGAAATGTTATTACATGGTAGATACCCATCATGGTTAAAACAAAGAGTTGCATCAGATGTTGGTCACTTATCAAATGGTCAAGCAGGAACTTATTTATCTGAAATCATAGGTGATAAGACTAAGCAAGTTGTATTAGCTCACCTTTCTCAAGAAAATAATACACCTGAGATAGCTTTAGATACAGTAAAACAATATCTTAAAGATAAGGGAGTTAAGTTTAAGAATATAGTATGTGCTAAACAACAAGACAGGTTGGAGATTAAGATATGATAAATATAATATGTGTTGGTAAATTAAAAGATAAGTATTTAGTGGATATGTCTAATGACTATCTAACTAGGTTAACTAAATATCATAAAATAAATATTATTGAGTTAAAAGATAGTAATATTAAAGAAGAAGGAGACTTAATTCTTAAACACTTAAGTGAAAGAGATTATATAATTACCATGGAAATAAATGGTAATAACTTATCTTCTGTAGAATTATCAAATCTAATTGATAAAACATTTATTAATTATCCATCTATAACATTTATTATAGGTGGATCTGATGGAATAGATGAAAGAGTATTGTCTAAATCTAATTATAGATTATCATTTGGAAAGAATACTTATCCACATGGTATATTTAGATGTTTACTTTTAGAACAAATATATAGATCATTTAAAATATTAAATAATGAGAGTTACCATAAATAACTCTTTTTTTGCTTTAAATAGCTATTATTGGTATAATATATAACTAATCAAAAGGGGTTGAATAATATGGAATTATTTCATATTCATAAATCAAATATGTTTGATGAGAGTTATTATGAAGGTGCTGAACTAGAAGTAGGTAAAGAACCTAATTTATTTAGAATGAATAGTTTAAGAAGACATGCTAGTTTCTTATATGAAACTAAATTTAATGAAGAGGGAAAAGAACAATACCATTATAGAGATCTAGCTAGTTCATTTAATATTGAATCAATCAATAAGATGAGTGATGATCAAAAGAAATCATTTATAAATGCATTACAAGAGTATATAACTTTTGGGCCTATAGACAATAGAGAAATGGTATTAGAGGAAGTAAGATATAAATTATATTCAGATAGACCTTCTAGATATAAATGTATATGGTTATGCAGTGAGGAAGAAATTGATAATTGGCTTAATTTGTTAAAAGTTGAAGATAATAATTATCAAATATATAAAGTACGTACATATAGAGAACCATTCTTAACTAATGAGAATCTATTGCCTACACCAAGCATGCCTAAGGAATTAATGTATGAATGTGCACAAAAGTATTGGAATCCTACTAATGAGGATTTAAGCATAAATGGTACTGAATATATATATGAAGGTAAAATCAAGTTGTTAAAAAGAGTTAAATAACTCTTTTTATTTTGTTTTTAATGATATAATTATTATAGGTGATACTCATGGAAGTACTAGCTAATGAAAATGTAGTTATAAAAGCTAATAAATATTATGATGAGATTGATGATTTAGTTAAATATATTAATTCTTATATAGTACCAATATTTGATTACTTATCATTAAGTACAAATAAGATGTGTAATATAAGATTATTAGATAGTAAAGAAGAATTAGATTTATTATATAAAGAATTAATGCAATCTGAAGGTGAAAAAAATTCACATAAAGAAGTGCCATCAAATATTGCATCATTCATTTATGAAAATGATTTATTCATTCTTAACTATGAATCATTTATAGATGTGTATCAACATAATAGAACCACTCAAGAGGAATTCTTTGGTGAAATAGTTGGTAATCTTGTATCAATATTTCAAACATGGAAATATGGTAAACTAACTGATAATCCAATAATTAATAAAGGTTTAGCAGTATATTTATCAGGTCAAGATATTAATTCTAAAATATTAATTGATTCCTATATAGATTTAAAGAGAAGCAATAGTATTAAAGCATATGGTAACTTTTATAAATATATAGATAATACTTTAGATAGAGAAGGTATAAATAAATTACTATCTAATAATATTGATGAAGATAGATTAAGAAAGATATATGATGGATATAAGCATCAATTCTTAAGTAACCGAGGTAAATAATATGATAGGTAATGATTGGGATAATATATTATCTAAAGTATTTGAATCACCTGGTTATCATGAATTTATAGATAAAATAAATAAAGAATATGATAATAAAATAATATATCCTCCAAAAGAAGATATATATAAAGCATTTAAGAATACTTCATTTAAAGATGTTAAAGTAGTAATCATGGGACAAGATCCTTATCATGGTGAAGGTGAAGCTATGGGTTTATCATTTTCAGTTCCAAATGGTATTAAATTACCTCCATCTTTAAAGAATATATATAAAGAATTAGAGGATGATTTAGGAATAAAACCTTCTACATCAGGTGATTTAACTAAATGGACTAAAGAAGGAGTATTATTACTTAATTCTACATTAACAGTTGTTAAAGATACACCTAATTCTCATTCTAAAATGGGATGGGATAAATTTACTGATTATATTATTAAGTTACTTAATAAAAGAGAAGAACCAATTGTTTTCATCCTTTGGGGTAACTATGCAAGGAGTAAGAAAGTATATATAACTAATCCTAAACACTTAGTTATAGAATCAGCTCATCCATCTCCTTTCAGTGCACGTTCAGGTTTCTTTGGTTCTAAACCATTCAGTAAAACTAATGATTTTTTAATAAAAAATAACATAAAACCAATAGATTGGGATTTAAATAAATAAGTATAGCAATATACTTATTTTTTATGTATAATAATCACTTGAGTGATGTATATGGAAGATTATAAAAAGTATCAAAAAGAATTAGGTGAAATACCAGAATTCTTAAATAAATATTTAAATTTAGATGTAATGCAAAGATTAAAGGGTGTCTCTCTTTTTTGTGGAATGAACTATGCATCTCCATATATGTATGACTTTAGTTTAAATATATCTAGATATGATCATAGTTTAAATGTTGCTTTAATAACATGGAGATTAACACATGATAAAACTCAAACACTTGCAGCTTTATTTCATGATGTTTCTACACCAGTTTTTTCACATGTAATAGATTTTATGAATGGTGATTATATAGAACAAGAATCTACTGAAGATAAAATAAGAGAAGTATTATTATCTTCTAGAAATTTACTTACTTATCTTAAAGAAGATGATATCTCTCTTGAGGATGTAATAGACTTTAAGAAACATTCTATTGTTGATTTACCAAGACCTTCATTATGTGCTGATAGAATTGAAAATACCATAGGTGGTGGTATGGGATGGGCTAATAAAGTAGATTATAAACATGCTAAACAAATATTAGATAATTTATATATAGATAAGAATGAAAATGGGCAAGATGAAATTAGTTTATTATCAAAAGATGTTGGAGAATATGTATTATATATAAATGATTGTTTAAATAAATTAACACATAAAGATGAAGATTCATATATGATGGATTTATTAGCTGATTTAGTTAGATTAACTATAAATGAAGGTATAATAATATATGATGATTTATATAGATTAACTGAAGAAGAATTCTTTAATATAATAGAACAATATTTATATATATCAGATATAAATGATTACTATCATTTATTTAAGACAGTTAAAGATCCTTTATGTATGAAACATGTAATTGTAAAGGATAGAGTAGTTAATCCAATAGTAAATGGTAAAAGAATGATATAATTATAATAGGTGGTTGTATGGATAGTTTAGGTAAACAATACTATGAATTAAGTGATACAGAGAAAAAAGCTTTATTTGTATATAAAAGTGGTATGAGTGAAGTTTTAAATGATTTAGATAATGAAGAATTACTACGTAAGAAATATGATTATTATGTTAAAATATTTAATAATTTTAAAAACTATATAATAAAAATGACATATTTTAATTTAATTGATATGACTACAATTGATACATTTAAACGATCATTAATATATGTTAAACAAATAATTGATGAAGTATCAACTAAGCTTATAACTACTCATGACTTAAAGTTATTTAGAATGATTTCAAGTAGTAGTGAAATAACAGATATATCTAAGGGTAATATTATATCAGTTACAACATCTCCTGGAGAAGTTATAAAATATGAATTAGGAGGAATTGATGCTAGTATTAATAAATTAGATGATCTTAATTTAGTTATATATGAAATTGAATTACCTATGGGATCACATGTTTGTTGTGTACCTGGTAGATTTAAATATAATGATAAAGAAAACATATTAGATATTTCATCTAGAGTGAATGAAGAAGAATTAATACTTAATAAAGATATATATGATATAGATGTAATTAGAGAATATGATAATGATGGAATAAAATATATAAAGTGTAATGCTATAGATAGACTTGGTAAAATTAGGAAATAAAACACGAATTAATTATTCGTGTTTTATTATTTAAGTAATTTATTAATATAATTAGATTCTAAAATATTATCTTGATTTATTTCTATTTTATCTAATAATTCTTCAACGGTCATATCTCCATTAAATACTTTATTAATTAAATTAATAATATGATATTTTGTTACTCTATCATCACCGGTACATTTAATAAATAATTTTAATGCTTTTAATGTTGATATAAGATATTTAATATCTGTATGGTAATCAAAATCACCATATTCTATTCCACCTATTACTGATTTAATAAAATTAGCTTCTTTATATTCATATATAGAATTAAAAGAAAGAAATAAACTATTTAATCTATTTGTTAATAACTTCTTAAATATTATAGGTTCACAGTAATTATATGCATATAATAATTCATTAAATATACTTAATACTTCAACATTGTTAAAATCTTCTATAATACCTTTATGAGATTCTAATTGAGAATGAGTTATTTCATGTATATAACTTGAAGTACTCACTTCAGTTGTTCTTTTAGGTAATTCAATATTGGTGAAATATAAGTTTAATTTATTCAATAATTCTTTATGTAATGTTTCATCTTCTGTCAATACTGATTGAGTTACAAGTGTTCCTCCATTTATACCATCAAGTTTATAATTAATTGGTAACTTAAAAGGATTAATCATTTTAGCAGATTTATTATATATATCTGATATATCTGATGTAGTACTTATTTCTTTATTATTTAATAGAGCTTTTAATTTATTATCAGATAAATAACCTATTTCATGTATATTATAATAATCATTAAAAAATGTATATGCATGTTTTTTTAGTAAGAATTTAGATAATGATTTAATTTTATTGTTATTTATTTCAGGTATATCTAAATTATTAATATCTACTATACAATTTATTAGTTTATCATTTAATATAAAATCACCAGTTCTTTTATGACCATGCAATAACATATAATCATCTAAATCATCGATAGTACGAATCATACGCCTCACCAATCAGTATTATACTTTATTAGAGATTAAATGTATATAAAAATAATTATTTGTAAAATAGTTGCACATGCAACAACAGTGATGTTCGTATAGATGATAATATATAATTGGAGGTAATAAAATATGAAAGGATTGATTAACAACAAGTGGATGAGAGCAGCAGTACCTGCATTACTTATACATTGTTCTATAGGTACAGTTTATTGTTGGTCTACATTTAAGGAAGCTATTGGTCAACAAATTGGAGCATCTACATTCTCATTAGGATGGGCATTCTCTTTAGCAATATTCTTCTTAGGTATGTCTGCAGCTTTTGCTGGTAGATTAGTTGAGAAAGATATTCATAAGTCATCTTTAATTGCATGTATTTGTTTCACATTAGGTATGTTAGGAACTGGTTTATTCATTCAATTCACTCATGGTATTGTAGCTTTATTAGGTATTTATTTATGCTATGGTTGTATTATGGGTATTGGATTAGGAATTGGTTATTTAACTCCTGTTAAAACACTTATGTTATGGTTTAAAGATAAAAAGGGATTAGCTACTGGTATATCAATCATGGGCTTTGGACTTGCTAAAGCTATAGCAACACCAATTATGGAATTTATTCAAAATCATGCTGGTATAGCTATGATGTTTTATATACTAGGTGGTGTATATTTTGTATTAATGCTATTAGGACATTTCTTACTTAAAAAACCAGAAGGATGGGTTGAAAAAGAAGATAAGAAAAATGAATTTAAAGCTATGGATATGTTTAAGGATAAAACATTCCTTGGTATATGGTTAATGTTCTTTATTAATATTCATTGTGGATTAGCATTAATAACATATGAAAAACAAATATTAAAAACAACATTTGCAGGTATGGAAGTATTAACTATGATGGTTGCTTTAATACCATCTATTACAGCCGCATTTAATGCACTAGGAAGAATAGGTTATTCAACTATATCTGATAAATTAAATGAAAGAAATACTATCTATAAGATTATATTTATGACATCAATTATTATTACAGCTTTAGCATTTGCATTACTTGCAATTAAGATGGGACCATGTAATTGGTTTATAGGTACTATAGTAATCTTATTACTTGTAATTGTTAATGCTGGATATGGTGGAGGCTTCTCAACATTACCTGCATTATTAAGTGAAAGATATGGTATGGAAAAGATTAGTAAGATTCATGGTTTAGCTTTAAGTGCATGGGCATTTGCTGGTATAACTGGAAATAACATGTCTGAAATAATCTTAAAGGTATCTAATAATAATTATAACTTCATATTACTTGCAACATTATTATTCTATTGTGTAGCTTTAGCTATATGTATATCATTTGTAGGTAATAAAAAAATCGAAAAGAAAAGAGCTTAATTAAGCTCTTTTTTTATTTTCTAACTAAATGTGTTGGAACACCATCTTTAAATATTGGAAGTAATTCACCGATTATTAATGGTCTAGCATATTTAATAAACTCTTCAGTCATTTGTTTATTTTCTTTATCTATCCATTCATCTGGTATTTTCTTTTCAACATTAGCAATATCATGAATATCATATACATCAGTTTCTGATTTATATGGATCTTCTGATACTCTTTGAATAGTTACCATCATACCAGTGTTACCTTTATTAACTTCTTCAACAGCACGAGCACCAACTGCTTCAGCTTCATTTATATCTGTTAGAGAAGCAAGATGAGATGCAGCTCTTTGTAATGTTGAGAATTCAATAGCTCTAGTTTTTAATCCTGTTTCTTTAGCTACTATATTACATAAAGTAGAAGCACAACCAGATAATTGTTTATGACCGAATGCATCAACAGCTCTATCATCTGCACCTAGTTCACATACAAACTTACCATCTGCAGTTTGAATACCTTCAGATACAGCTATAACAATGCTTGATTTTGTTTCAGCTAATGTCTTAACTCTATTTAAGAATTCATCTAAATCAAATGTATCTTCTGGTAAATAGATAGCATCAACACCTGAACAGTTATCATCTTTGGCTAAAGCGGCAGCTGCAGTTAACCATCCAGCATGTCTTCCCATGATTTCAACAATACATACTGTTAATCTTGATTTATTAAATGATTCGTTATCTCTTATTATTTCTTTTAAAGATGTAGCTATATATTTAGCACATGAACCATATCCTGGACAATGATCTGTTATAGGTAAATCATTGTCGATTGTTTTAGGTACACCAAAGAATTTTTGAGACTTACCATTTTCTTTAGCATAGTCTGATAACATCTTAACTGTATCCATTGAATCATTTCCACCTGTATATAATAATGATTCTATTTCATGCTTTTCTAATAATTCAAATATCTTTTTGTATGTATCTGGATCATCTTCAAACTTAGGTAATTTATATCTACAAGAACCTAAGAATGCACTTGGTGTTCTCTTTAATAATTCATAGTTTTCATCATTAGATAAATAATCATCTAAGTCTATGATATTATCATTCAAGAATCCTTCAATACCATTTACCATACCATATACATGATCATATCCTAATTCTTTAGCTTTCTTATAAACTCCAGCAATAGAAGAGTTAATAACTGATGTTGGTCCACCTGATTGACCTACTATAATGTTTTTCATTTTATTCCTTCTTTCCTTATCAATTATAACACATATATATGATATAATTACCATGAAAGAAGGTATTTGATGAAGAAATTATTTATATACTATTCATTCACTGGAAATGGTGATGTTGTAGCTGAATATTTAAAGAATAAAGTAGATATAAGAAAAGTAGAAACAAAGGAAAAACTACCTAAGACATTCTTCTTCCAAATGATGGTTGGAGGATTTAAAGGTGGTATAGGATATAAGGATAAATTATATGACTATGATAAAGATATATCTAAATATGATGAAATAATAATTGGTTCACCTATATGGAATGGAAGTATATGTGCACCTATCAATAGAGTATTAGATGATTTAGATTTAAAGGATAAGAAATTATCATTTATATTTTGGAGTGGATCAGGAACATCTCCTAGTGCAACTAAAAAAGTAAATGAATTATTTGGTGATGTCAAAGTAATAGATTTACAAGAACCTATTAAGAATAAAAATGAATTAAAGAAAGTGATTATATAATATTAATATGATAATATTAATATAGGAGGCAATAAAATGAAAAAGAAACTTTTAATATGTTTTATGTTGTTGATTATGGTAATAACATTAACTGGATGTAAGAAAGCTAATAATGTGAATAATACAAAGAACTATAAAATTATAGAAAATAAATTGGAATGTACTCATACTGAAGGTGAAACTGTTACTACATTATTGTTCACTTATGATGAGGATAATATTAAAAGATACGAAATTATTGAAAAAACTGATTTGAAAGAAGAAGAAGCTGCAAGAAAATTAAATGAAAAAATATCAGAAGAAATAAGAAAAGACGGTAAATTACAAGGTGTTCATGTTGTATGTAGATATGAAAATACATCAGTTACCAAAACAATTACTATAGATGTTGATTCATTAGATGATGAAAGTAAAAAATACTATAAAGAACAAATCAAAGAATATGAAGGGTTATCTAATTCTAAAATAAAGGATAAACTTGAAAAAGCATCATATACATGTGTTGAAAAATAATATAGAGTAATTTTTATTACTCTTTTTGTTTGTTTATATAACAAGAATTAATTAAAGGTGTTATAATATTTGATAGGAGGAGAAAATATGAAAAAGAATTTATTAGTTTGCGTAATGGCATTAGCTGCAGTATTTGCACTAACAGGATGTAAGAAAGGTAACAACAATGGTGAAACAACTACAACTCAACCAGCTGAAAAGAAATTATCTTGTAGTTTATCAGAAAATGGAAATAGTTCTAGAATTACTGTTACTTATGAAAATGATAATATTAAGAAAGTAGTAGTAAGTGAAACTGAAAAACAAAAAGATGAAAAGACAGCTAAGAGTGAGTATGATAAGAACGTTAAAGAAATGCCTGAAATTAATAAGAATAAAGGTGTATCTGTTTCAACTTCATATTCTGGAACATTAGTTACTGGTACTTTCACATTTACTATAGCTGATATGGATGATGGCGCTAAAGCTATATATGATGAAGTATATGGTGAATTAAAAGACAAAAATTATGATGCAACTAAGACAGCTTTAACTGACGCTGGATATAAATGTAATTAATTATAATTAAAAGACAATATAAACTATTGTCTTTTTTTATACTCATAAATCTTACATTCTTTATTCTTTTCAATGTTTTGTTCAATTAAATAATAGATATCTCCTATTTCATCTTCATCTATTAATTTATTATCATAATATAAAGCATCTTGAATACTTTCTGTATTTACTGTTTCTTTATAATTAACTAATGAATCAGCATATAATAATCTAAATAACTTTAATATATATTCTTCTTTATTAACATCAGGATAGTATTCTTCCAAATATATATATAAAGAATCTACAATAGCATTAAACTCTGCATTAGATATATTATATTCAGGTAAGTTATAATGTCTATAATATTCTTTTTCGTTTCTTTTAATAATTTTCTTTATATCTAATTTAGATAAGTTTTCATGGTTATCTAATTCTATCTTTTTCATATTACTTAATTCTTTTTTGTTCTTAGATATTCTTAATTTTGTTTGGTTTTCATTCTTTAAGAAACATTTATCATATCTCTTAAGTGAATTAATATATTCTTCTTTATTTATATTCTTTATAGCTGAATGTAATTCGTTGGTTGAGTTAATAGCTCTTAAAATATAACTACCAGCAAATCCTGCTAATGTACATGATCCTATTACTTCAACAGCATCAACGTTATATCTTGTACCAACATATAATAAAGCAAGAGGCACGATTAAAAAAGCTAAATTCATAACCCTTCTACTTCTTTCAACTCTATATTGATCAATTAATCCATCCTCTGTGTTTCTAGCTTCTATTATAGCTATTTCGTTCTCTAATGTAGGAATTACATCAATCTTTGTCATATAAATACCCCTTTTTCTTGATTGAATATTATATCAATTGGGATTTATTTGGTCAAATAATGTGATATAATTACAATAGGTGATAGTATGAATGATAAGAGAGTAGTATTTATTGTTGGTGCAATAGTAATTATATTATTAGGAGTAAGTGTATTCTTTACTTTTAAGAATAGAATATTTACTGGTGATAAAGCTAAAGTAGAAATTAAGTGTAATGGAAGTGATACAACTGGTGAACTTAAGGTTAATGATTCATTTAGTTGTTCTTTCTATGGAACTAATTATACTTTTACTGTTACTAGTATAAAGGATAATAAGATGGTTATTAAATCATCAAGTGAAGGATTAACTGAAGTTAAATCAGATGGTACTATTAGTTTATTAGATAAGAAGGATACATTTGAAATAACTAAGGGTGAAACACTTAAATTAGCTCCACAAGTAACTGATGGACATGGTAATTTAGTAATTGAATGGAAATAAAAAAAGACTTTATATAAGTCTTTTTTTAATTAAATTTTTTATTATACATCGGTTTATTAGTGTGATAACTAACATTTGTTGTTGAAAACTTTTGGGCTTGAGCTTCAACATTTTTCATTTCATCTTTAATCTTATCTAATATAATTGTATCTAAGTTATAGTATAATTCTAAATAATAATCTTTTAATAAATCATTATCTTGAACATCTTCAAAGAACTTCTTGAATTCTTCTTGAGATCTTTCAACTGGATTATTTGGTTTATTATTACGTATAGCCATAATAACTGTACGTAATTCTTTTAATAGTCTTTCTTTATTCTCAGTTACATCTGTATAATTAGCTTTAACAGGTAATGCTCTTGCAGCTAATGATAAAGCCTTTTTATACATATCATGTGCAGTGATTAGATTTTCAAAATTTTCATTTCTTGCAATAGTAGTTATTAAATATAATCTTTCTTTAACAAATGAATATGTCATCCTTCTATATTCTTTCATCCATTTTTTATATTCTTTATCATCTAAGTTATAGATACAAGTTAATAACTCATCAAAACTATTTTCTTCATAATTTAATCTATAGTAATCGGCTTTAACATAGAACTTATGAATAAAATCTCCTAAACTACATATAGACTTATCTGAATCTAATAAAAAACCAAACATTGTTTTATCAAACATATAATCAACCCCTTTAAGTGCTATATATAATATTATTAATATAATGATTTGTCAATTAAATATTATATTAATTAAATAAAGTGATAATAGTAAAAAAACACTAACAAATGTTAGTGTTTTAATATTCAAATGGCGCGATAATCAATATGGGTTTAAAACTTATTTATTAGTAATTTCTAATGCTAAATCATTTATTATTTCATCTCTTTTTTCACCATAAGAAGTATTTATTAAATTAGCATTATATTTCCTACATTCATCTAATAATTTATTATTTAAATCCAATATTACTTTAACGTTTCTTTCTACATCTTCAATACGTGAAGAATATTCATAGTCTTTAGAGTATTTAATTAATATATCTCTTATATTATCTTCATTTAAATCTAAATTAGCTAAATAATAAAACTCTAAGTTATCTTTACTCTTTAACTTATTATATATTTCTGGGCTATAAATAAATTCGAAAACTGAATTGATACCATGCCTAGAAGCATCAGTTAATGCATACTCAATTAACGATTCCATAAATGGTAAATAATCTTCTAAAGGTAGTCCATCTTCAAACCAAGCAGCATCAACACTATTTGTAATATGATCCATATTATAATAATTATATCCATATTTTGTTTGAAGTAGTCTTCCCAATGTAGACTTTCCAGATCTTTTATTACCACCAATAATAACTACTTTTCCTCTATTCATAATATATTCACCTAACAATATTATACCATGAAAAAAAGTAGCATAGCTACTTTCAATTTCTAAATGGCACGATAATCATAGGGGTTTAAAACTTTTTTAATACCTTTATATAACTATTATACTTCTTAATTTGAAGTAGTAAAACTTCTCGTAAGTTAGTAATATTACGATCATACAGGAGATGTGAAAAATATTCAATTCTTATGATAAAATAGATATATATATAGTTTAAATGTTATCAAAACGGGCGAATATTCCAGTGAAAATTGGTAGAGAATAAATTTTAAATATCATATGATTGAATATGAAAGAAGGAATAAATATGGAAATTGGAAAAAAGATAATGGAATTGAGAAAGAAAAAAGGATTATCTCAAGAGGAACTCGCTGAAAAAGTAGGTGTTGCAAGACAAACCATTTCAAAATGGGAATTAGGAGAAACATCACCAGATTTAAAACAATCAAAAGAACTATCTAAAATATTTAATGTGAGTTTAGATGAATTAACTGATAATGATATTAAAAATGTTCTAGTTGAAAAAACTTCTAATACTGAAAAACTAGCTGGCTTAATTTTAAAACTAATTAAATTTATAGTTGTCTTTATAATAGTTGTACCAATTCTTCTAATTACATTACGAATTGTTTTTAAAAATATCCATGAAAAGAATTCTGGAAGATTAATGAATGTTTCTATTAAATGTAATCTTCATAATGAAACATATGGATATGAATTTAACTATTATGAAACAACAGGAGAAATTAAAGAAGCAGGCGGAGATGGTTACTTAGCAAATATAACTGGTTTAGAAAAGTATAGTGATGTATATCAAACATTAGATGTTATAGATGCTTATGTGAAGAATAATGGTGGAACTTGTGAAAGAAGTGAAGCTAAACCAGTAGAAGATGAATGATTGTCATATTAAGAACAAAAAATCTAACTACAATCTATGATATAATATTATTGGTGGTCATATGGATGTTACACTTAGACTTTTAAAGAATGATAATGCTGAATTTAAAAAAATATATAAATGGTGTAAAAATAAATTTGTATATGAATGGTTTGAGCAAAGAATTCTTTCAGAAAACGAAATAATTAATAAATATAAAAGCAAATTAGAAAAAGGAATTCAAAAATTATTCATTATACAATATAAAGGCATAGATATTGGATTAGTGCAATTATATAAATTTGAGTATGATATTCAATTAGACGCATTAAACGATTTTAAAAATATATATGAATATGATTTATTCATTGGTGAAGAAAAATACCTATCTAAAGGAATAGGGACTGATATTGTAAAACTTATAAACGAAATGCTATATTCCGATTATAAAGCAGATGCAATAATACTTAGACCGTTCAAAAGAAATATTAGAGCAATTAAATGTTACGAAAAATGTAATTTTAAGCTAATTGCAGATTATGATGGAAAAGATACTTTAGGAAATCCTGAAATAATATCAGTTTTATTAAATACAAAAAAACACTAACAATTAAGTTAGTGTTTTATTATTCTAAATGGCACGATAATCATAGGGGTTTAAAACTATTTATTATTTTTTTCTAAACCTTCTATTGTGATAAATTCACAATATTTGTTTGTCCATTCTATATCATCTGTTACATGTTTTTCAACTTGATCAGTTTTAAATATTTGTATATCTGCATTACAAGCATCTTCCATTAATTTTAAATAATTATCTCTATCTTTATCAAAAAAGAAAGATTTTAAAAAATACAAGGTATTTTTATCATTGATTTCAAATATTAGTTTCCTTAATTCATCAGCACTTGGTTGAGTATGGTGCTCATAATCTTCACCTTGTCCAGATATAAAGCATAAATTAGTTATATGGTTTTTAATTAAATAATTTTTTCTAACATAATTAAGTAATTTTTCATCTTTATGAGTACCAGGGACAGCAATTAAATCTATAATTTTTTTCATTTTCATCATCCGCAACCATTATAACATAAAAAATGTAGCCTAAGCTACTTAATAACCTCACGGCACGATAATCATAGGGGTTTAAGACTATAAATCAAAAATACCCTCACTATTTTCTAAATATTTTAAATAGGCATTATAATCATCTTTATTATACTTATAAGTTCTACATAATCTAATAATAAAAGTAATATAAGCTAGTGACTTTTTATATTTTATATCTCTGTCAAAATACTTTAATATATCATTTAATTTGATACTATTAAAAATACTAATATTAGAAAAAATAGCAAAGTAAAAATCGTATAATAGATCTCCTACAAGACCCATTGGATCAATAAAATAGATATTGCTTTTATCAATAATAAAATTATGGGTACCAAAATCACCATGTAATAAATATTTATTAATATTATATTTAGAAATATAATCTAAACACTTTTCAATGTTATCATTATATGTAGTATTTTTATCTTCAAATACAGTTAATGAGTATTCGACTTCATCTTTTAAAAAGTCTTTCCAAGTTTTATGGTCTTCAAACAAATATCCATATCCATCATAATCAATCATTTTATAATTTGACACAGTTTTGTATAAAATATCAATCATTTTATTTGAATCGATACTTCCATCAAAAGATTTACCTTTTTTAAAAGAAAGACATGCATAACTCAAATCATAATTTATATAATATAGTTTTTGATATTCATCACTTTTATATTTTGAAAAAAATTCATTAAAAACATCTAATTCAGATTTACTTGTCTTTTTTATTAAATATTCATCATTAATACTAAATACTATAGCATCAGTAGCACCTCCAGAATAATACTTAATATCTTTTTCAAAAACAGTGATATTCATTCTTGATTCAAAGTCTTTTAATAACTCTTCCATATATATTCACCTAAAAATATTATACCATGAAAAAAAGTAGCTAGGCTACTTTGATTACTTAATGGCA